>JANONI010000001.1:0-5965 GCA_031420755.1 Bacteroidota bacterium
GAAAAAATGAATACGTACTCATCCCTCGATGTGATGAACAAGATCGGTACTGGAAGAATAATCCGTTGGTATCATTTCATCCTCAATCCGCTTTCGGTATTTTTACGAATGTATGTTTCACTGCACGGCTACAAAGATGGATTTCATGGATTTCTTTTGGCATATTTTTCTGCGTTGCATTCATTAACCATCTATGCAAAAAGTTGGGAATATCAATCAGCAGAACAGCGCGGAGCGGAGTTGCCTCCGGTTTCAGCGGAAACAATTGCAGCAATGAAACGACAATCATCGTGACCCATGAAAATATTTTTTAGAATACTTGCATACGTAAAACCATATTGGCGAACATTGGCACTTTCCATTGCGTGTACGTTCGTATTTTCCATCTTCAGTGTTTCATCCATTTATCTTACGATACCATTGCTTGAGACACTCTTCGACCAGACACCGGTAGAGATTGGTGTAACACCCACACCGCCGAAATATCAACTTGTGCCGAATGAGATTATCAGTGCTAAACAGTATGTGGAAAAATTTATCCGAGAGTTTCTGTTCACCGGAACAAAATCGGAAGCGTTGTTCAAGATATGCGGATTGATTTTTGCAGTTTTCTTTTTTAAGAATGTTTTTGATTACTACCAATCATATTTGATGGCGCTGGTGGAACAAAGTCTGATGCGCGATCTCAGAAACTCTCTCTACGAACATCTTCACAACTTATCCCTTAGTTACTTCAGCAGTGAACGGACCGGAAATTTAATTTCGCGCGTAACGAATGATGTGAATGTCGTTAATGGCGGAGTTTCCGCAACATTCGTAACGCTTGTGAAAGAACCGCTGCTCATCATTTTCTTTTTAACAATGGCGTTTATCCTAAGTTGGAAATTAACTCTTTTGGCATTTATTGTCTTTCCGTTAATCTTGTTGATTATTTCCAGAATCGGACTGCGGCTTCACAAACAAAGCGGAGTGATGCAGGAAAAGATGGCAGATATCACGGTGGTGTTACAAGAAACAATTTCTAATGTGAAAGTTGTGAAAGCTTTTACAATGGAAGAATTTGAGAATAAAAAGTTCCGACGGGAAACGCAAAGTTATTTTAAGACGCTTCTAAAAATGACTCGCATCCGAAATCTTTCGTCCCCTTCAACGGAGTTGCTTTCTATCTTTGCCGGCGCAGTTATTATATGGTACGGGGGGCAGCAAGTATTGATTACCGGCGAAATGAAGGCAGCGGAATTTATTGGTTTCCTCATGATGGTATTTCAGGTCATGCCGCCGGTAAAAAATCTTGCCAGCGTCCATAATCGTTTGCAGGAATTTTCTGCTGCCGGGAAAAGAATATTTGAGATACTTGATACTAAACCGGCAATTCGGAATGTTGAAAGTCCGGTAACACTTTCTACGATAGAAAAAACAATTGAGTTCGACCATGTTTCGTTCGGCTATGCCGCAGAAAACGGGGAGCAGCGAATAGTTCTTTCAAACATCTATGTTAAGGTTCGCAAAGGGGAACTGATTGCGCTTGTTGGTCCGAGCGGAGGAGGTAAGACAACGTTTGTTGACCTTATTCCCAGATTTTACGATCCGATAAAAGGATCGATCTTGATAGACGGTGTTGATATTAAAAATTTTGATGTTAAATCGTTGAGAGAGAAGATTGGTATTGTTACGCAGGAAACAATTTTGTTTAACGATACTGTTCGAAACAATATTGCTTACGGATTAGATGATTGTCCGACTGAGACCATTAGAGAAGCTGCGCGTTCTGCAAATGCGCTTTCATTTATCGAAGAAATGCACAATGGATTTGATTCTATCATTGGTGATCGCGGAGTGAAATTATCCGGCGGACAGCGTCAACGACTTTCGATTGCACGCGCATTACTTAAAAATCCGCCGATCATGATCTTTGACGAAGCGACTTCGGCGTTGGATTCAGAAAGTGAGATATTGGTGCAAGAGGCGATGGAACGTTTGATGCAGAACAGAACTTCATTCGTCATTGCACATCGGCTTTCAACGATCAGAAATGCAGACAGAATTATTGTGCTTGAACAAGGGAAGATAGTGCAAGAAGGGAAACACGTTGAATTGTTGAAGCAGAAGAACGGACTTTATAAAAAACTTCACGATATGCAATTTTCACAACAATGATCTCTGCTGAAAAAATAAAATTATACCTGTATTGGTTCTTGGTATTACAAGTTTGTTTGATATCGATCTCGGTCGCGGCATCTTCAATTCTACTTTCGTTGATTATTTTTTCTATTCTTCTTCTTTTTTTAATTGAAAAAAAATGGATACTTCCTCGAACTGCAATTGATATTGCATTTCTTGCATATTGCGCAATCGAATTTATCACCGCAATAAATTCGGTTGAACAATTTGACGCATTAAAAAACTCCAAACGATTGTTATTAATCCTGATTGTGTATGGGGTGATCATTTCGTTTGATACCAGAGAAAAAATACTCAAAACGGTTCAATATCTTTTCGGGACGGTCGCATTTCTTTCTTTAGCAGAGATATATTTATACTTCATACATGGAGCTGAACGTTTATATCTTTTTCAGCACTACATGACTACAGGCGGAATAAAAATGATCGTCTCGTTATTACTATTACCGTTCATTTTGAGCAATGACATTAAAACAAAAGAACGATTATTTTTTTTAATAATGTTTATCCCGACATTGACTGCTCTTGTTCTTACAAATACAAGAAGTGCATGGCTTGGATTGGTCGTAGGCGTTATTGTTATGAGCGTATTATATTATAGAAAATTATTTGGAATCTTGATTGCTGCAATAATACTATTCTTACAATTTGGTCCTTCTCATCAGACTGATCGAGCAAAGAGCATTGTTGACTTTTCAAATTCGACGAATGTTGGCAGATTTAATATGTGGGAAACTGGGATACGAATGTGGAAGGATAAACCGATTCTTGGATTCGGCGATATTGATCTATATGATGCATATGTGACTTATAGAACTCCCACCGGAGATGAACCTGCGGGACATTTACACAATAATTATGTTCATCTGTTAGTTACGCTTGGCGGGGCGGGACTTCTTACGGTATTGTTTTTATTCTTCATGATTTTGAGAACGGAATTCGGAATATTTTCCGCGTACAAAATGGACCCTCTTATCAGGAATATTTCCCTTGGAGCCATTTCAGTGTTCTCCGGATTTATGGTCAATGGAATATTTGAATGGAATTTTGGTGATCATGAAATTATGGTCTTAGTATGGTTTACCGTGGGTCTTTGTTTGGCAGTTGAAAGAATGGCGGTAAAGAAATCATGAAAATCCCGATTTCTGTTATCGTGATTACGAAGAATGAAACGCAGAATATTGAATCGTGTCTGCAAAGTGTTTCGTTTGCGGACGACGTTGTTGTTGTAGATTCGGAAAGCAGCGATGATACTGTTGCAAAAGCAAAAAAATATACAAGTTCTATTTTCGTAAAACCGTGGCAAGGATTTGCCGCTGCAAAACAATTCGCCGTTCAACACACAAAATATCCGTGGGTGTTGTGGATAGATGCAGATGAACGAGTAATGCCGGAGCTTGCCGTTGAAATTCAACGAGTAATTTTAAACAATCCGGAACACGCAGCGTTTACTGTTGCACGACGGGCATATTTTCTTGGTAAATGGATACGGCACTCGGGTTGGTATCCGGGCAGAGTTGCAAGATTATTCCACAAGGAACGAGCGGAATTTAACGATGCCGCAGTTCATGAAGGATTGAACATTCATGGAAGTATCGGTGAATTGAGAAATGATCTGTTACATTATACCGATCCGAATATTTATCATTATTTCTCAAAGTTCAATTGCTATACAACACTTGCAGCGGAAGAACTTGCTAAGAAAGAAAAAAAATTCAAACTTACAGATGTCATCATTCGTCCATGGTGGCAATTTGTAAAAATGTATTTCATTCGACTTGGATTTTTAGACGGAATTCAAGGATTATTGCTGGCGTTATTCTCGTCAGCGTATGTTTTTACGAAATACGCCAAATTGTGGGAACGGAAATCAGTAACTAAATAAATTAAATATTATGAACAACAACGAAAAACAACAGATGCTTTTTGTCCAATTGATCTCTTCGCTTCACGGCGCAGCATTAATGCAGATGGGAAAAATAAAAAACCCAGCTACCGATATATTGGAACGAAATTTAGAACAGGCTGAACTGACAATAGAAATGCTTGACATGCTGAAAGAAAAAACGAAAGGAAATCTTTCGAATGACGAAGAAAAATTCGTTTCTTCCGTCATCAGCGAAGTGAAGTTGAATTATGTAGATGAGAAGGCAAAAGAATCAAAATGAGAATTGGTGTTATTGGAAACAACAATAAAGAATCCCTGCCCGATGCAATTGATACATTGCTGAAATTGGGTCCACAGTATAATCTGGAATTTTTCATTCACGATGAGCTGTCTCAATCATTGAAGAAAAAATTAGGAAACGTTCTATCGCAGAAACAATATTTGCCATCGGCAGAATTGGTAGCGGAAAGCGATGTTATTGTTGCGTTCGGCGGCGATGGAACGATCTTATCTGCGGCTCGAATGGTGGGAAAATCGGATGTTCCGATTCTCGGCATTAACCTTGGTAAGTTAGGATTTCTTGCGGAAGGTTCATTGGAAGAATTGGAACCGTTCATCCGAGATATTATCACGGGGCAGCATGTTACCGAAGAACGGATGATGCTTAAAACCACGATTGAGAAAGATAAGAGCGAACTGTACTCATTGAATGATGTTGTGATCGACAACAGTACTTCATCGCGGCTTATCCACATTTCGGTTTATGTCAACGGAGAATATTTAGTAAGTTACTCCGGTGATGGGATTATTCTTGCAACGCCGACCGGATCAACTGCCTACTCGTTGGCTGCCGGAGGTCCAATTGTTGTTCCGACAACAGGTGTTATTGTCGTTCAACCGATCTCGCCGCATTCGCTTTCTGCGCGCACGGTAATCATTCCCGATACAAGCACTATCAGAATTGTTGTTGAACATCTTTCGAACGAAGCGCGCCTTACCGCAGATGGACAGACCGAAAAAATATTTGCACCTCCTTTGGATATCTATATTCGCAAAGCTGAATATTCCGTTAAACTTATCAAACGAAAGGATCGAAGTTATTACGATGTGCTTCGTGCAAAATTATTATGGGGCAGCGATATTCGATTGGTGAAAGGAAAATCAGATGAACATCATTAGAACGGTAATCATTGTTGGCATCTCAATTATTTTGATATTGAGTTGTGCATCGGAACAATATATAGTTGAAGTTGAACCATCGGGAACGAGAGTGATCAAAGGAATCTTTGATCGGTCTGTTCTTGAACATGATTCCACTTTCACATGGTACAAAACAAATTATGAATCATACGCTGTCGATCCAACGACACTGCGTGAGATTACAACACTCTCCGATGATATTCATTTTGTATTGGTGGTGGGAACATGGTGCGGCGATTCAAAAAGGGAAGTCCCTCATCTGTTCAAGATATTCGATGCAGCAAAAATTTCCGAAGATCAATTATTGATGCTTGGAGTTGACCGTTCAAAAAAAAGCCCGGATGGTTTAACTGATAAATACAATATTCAACGAGTACCAACATTGATCGTGTTGAAGGGTGATCAGGAACTTGGTCGAATTGTAGAGTATCCAAGGGAAACGTTGGAGAGGGATATTGTTCGGATATTACAAAAACAATGAAACTCCAAACAATAAAAAAGTCACGCTATAATGCGCGACTTTTTTGTTAACACTCGATGTAGCTGCTCCTTAAAAAATCTTCATTGGCATAACCTTAGACAAGTCCCAAAGGGATCGAGACTGTGTCAAAACTATTTTTTCAGCGTTACACATCCCCGAAATCTCAAAGATTTCGGGGATGTGTTTCACAAAATTTGACTTTTGACACAGTCTCG
>JANONI010000002.1:0-17284 GCA_031420755.1 Bacteroidota bacterium
GATAATTTAGATTTTGAACCGATATAATTCATTGCAATTGTAAAGAGAAATAATGCTTCTAAAATATAAAACCTTGCGAAGGTTTAATGAGTATTTTCAAGTAACCTTCGCAAGGTTACCTGTTTTAATATCTTTTTGAGGTTTAACTAACTAAGATACTGTTTTTATTCTTTCATAAAGGCGATTTCATAGAGTTTCCCCAATGATATTTTATGCAGCGAAACATCCTTTAGTGTTGTTCAGTAAGAAAAAACAAAAAGAAGCACAAGAAATTTGGCGCAAACAGGTTTTAAGTGATACAAAACTGATTGACCAATACAAAAAATAATCGTAATTAGTCAGCGTCGCAAATATTGAGCATTTTCTTACTATGGATGCCCGATAAAAACATTCGGGCATGACGAACACTATTAAATCACCGTCATTCCCGCATGCTTTTGGCGGGAATCTATCTTTACGGTAAGTAGTTACAACAAAATAATGGTTGAATTAAAAGCAGTGATAGAATTAAAGGATGATCATCTTTCTCAGGCTATAAATTATCTTGAAGCATATCAAATGGAAATTGGCTTACTCATCAACTTTGGTTCTAAAAGTTTACAATTTAAACGGGTTCACAATAACAAAATTCTCAAAACATAATCCTTCTATCCTTTAATCAAGTTAATTATGGTCAAGACGATGAATTACCAAGACTTATTCGTGCAGGAATTGCATCGTATCAATGATGCCAATACCTATAAATTTGAAACCCCTTTTACATCTCCACAAGCCGGAGTTGTTACGGTAAAAGGAAAAAAGGTTGTGATGATGGCTTCCAATAATTATTTAGGAATGTCAAATCATCCTATCGTAAAAAAAGCGGCGATCGAAGGGATAAAAGAATTTGGCTATGGAATGGCATCTGTTCGGTTCTTATGCGGAACGCAGGAAATTCATCTTGAACTCGAAAAGAAGATAGCAAAATTTGTCGGCACGGAAGATGCGATCTTATTCTCTTCAGCGTTTGCAGCGAACAATGCTTTTTTTCCATCGCTCTTTAATGAAAAACTTGGTTACGAAAATTATCGCGATGTTATTTATACCGACACATTGAATCACGCCAGTATTATTGATGGCATGCGGCTGTGCAAATCCGAAACGACTGATAAAAAAATATATAGAAATAATGATCTCGTACAATTGGAACAACTGCTTGAAGGTGATAAAAATGCTGATTATCGATTCAAAATAATTGCAACCGATGGCGTATTTAGCATGGAAGGAAGCTATGCGCGTATTGCAGCACTGGTTAAGATTGCAAAAAAATATAATGCAATTCTGTTTGTTGATGATTGTCATGCGATTGGTGTCGTTGGGAAATCTGGAAGAGGAACTCCTGAAAAATTTGATGTTTTTGGTAACGTTAATGTTTTAACCGGAACGCTTGGTAAAGCGATTGGCGGCGCACTCGGCGGATATATTGCCGGAGAAAAAAAAATGATCGAATATCTTCGACAAAAATCCCGCCCATATACATTTTCCAATTCGCTCCCGCCATCAATTGTTATGGCAAGTATCGCAGCGTTCGATCTTTTAACGAAGGACAAATCAATCGTGAAACGGCTGCATGATAATACTGCTTATTTTCGAAAAGAGATCGTCAGCTTGGGATTCACGATTATCGAAGGCGACCACCCTATTGTACCGGTGATGCTCGGCGAAGCATCGGTTGCACAAGAAATGAGTAAAGCGTTATTGAAAGCCGGCGTGTATGTAAAAGGACTTTGGTTTCCTGTTGTGCCGAAAGGGGAAGCGCGGTTACGGGTGCAGATTTCTGCATCGTTGTCTAAAAAGAATATTGATGATGCCTTGAATGCATTTGAATCTGTCGGAAAAAAACTTACGATTATTTCAGCGTAATTTTTGAACTCTCTAATCTTCAAAATCAACTATGCTTCATAACAAACAACGCTATCTTTTTATTGATCTGCTGCGTTTTCTTGCAGTGGTCTTTATGATACAAGGACATACGTTCGATGCATTATTGGAGACCAATCTTCGTTTCCATGCATTGTACTTTGTTCACGATTTTTTTCATGGATTCATTGCGCCGATGTTTCTTTTTGCTTCCGGTGTCGCATTCGGAATTTCAACATTTAAAAAATGGGAAGAACATACATCGCCCACAAAACATGTTGCCCAGCGGTACGGAAAATTTGCAGGATTAATCGTGATTGGGTATGCACTTCATCTGCCGTTCTTCTCATTGCAAAAGATTATAACGGAAGCGACACAGGCAGAGATTGCAGTATGGCTGCAGGTAGATGCGTTGCAGTGCATTGCCGTAACGATGCTTATTCTGCAAACGGCAGTCTTTTTCTTAAAAGATGAAAAGAAATTTGTCTGGTTCACTGCACTAGCAGCGGCTGGTATCATTTTTCTCTCTCCGATCATGTGGAGTATTAATTTTACAGATATATTTCCGTTGTGGTTCGTTTCCTATATCAACGATAGTAATTTTTCATGGTTTCCATTATTTCCATGGTCGGCATATATTCTTTGCGGAGTATTTTTTTCTTCATTATTTATCAATGCGAAAGAACACCATCACGCTGTCAGTCTCATGCAAAAGACAGTCATTGCCGGAATTATTATGTTTTTGGGATCATTCGTTCTCTTAGGAATTCCAACACAATTCTATCCCTATCACGATATTTGGAAGGTCAATCCGCTAATTATTTTTGCACGGTTGGGCTTTGTTGCAATCGTAACAAGCGGAATTTTTTTTGCCGAACATTCCTTCAAACTAAAACCGTATATTCCTCAGCTCATAGGACGCGAATCGTTGACGATCTATATTCTTCATCTAATTATTCTTTATGGTTCTGCGATGAATGAAGGTTTACAGCAAAAAATTCGTCAAAACCTTTCGGTTGTTGAAGCATCGTTTGCATTCGTTATCATCTTTGTCCTCCTTTCTGTATTTGTTTATGGATGGAATTATTTTAAAAAGAACTACCGAACTGCTGCGCTCGTCACCCGATGGTCTGCGGTTGGATTATTTTTTCTCTTTTTTTTACTTCGACCGCACTAATGGCACAACAACAATCCCGATATCTTTATATCGATCTGCTGCGCGGCTGGGCAGTTATTGTTATGATTGAAGTGCACGTCTTTAATGCGTTCCTCGTTCCCACATTTCGCGACGAAACATGGTTCAAAGTTCTTAATTTTATTAACGGACTTGTTGCGCCTTCGTTTTTATTTATTGCGGGATATTCGTTTGTGTTGATAGCGCAGCGGAAATGGAGCGATTATCTTTCATTCAACGGAATCTTTTGGAAACAATTAGGAAGAATTCTTCAAGTGTTAGCCGTTGGATATGCGCTTCATCTTCCATTTTTTTCGTTTTCTAAATTGCTTGAAATCAATTGGCAGGAATGGTCGGTATTTTGGAAGGTAGATGTTCTTCATACCATAGCGGTTTCATTGCTGCTGTTGCTTGCGTTGGCAATAGTGATGCGGACACACAAAAAATATTTTGCATCCATTGGTATTGTTGCCATGGTGATGGTATTCGGATCTCCGTTGATGTACGACCGGAATATCGATCATCTTTTTCCCGAACCAATCGCAAATTATCTCACCGCTGCGCATCGTTCGCAGTTCCCGTTGTTTCCGTGGATGGGATTTGTACTATTCGGAGGAATTACTTCGCAGATGCTGATCTGGTGGAAAGAAACAATTGAAGATCGAAAGATATTTCGCCGGTTCTTCTGTGCCGGAATTATTTTGATAGTGGTTTCGTTAGGCGTTGAACTTTTACCGTTCATAGTGTATCCAGCACACGATTTCTGGCGGTCAAGTCCAGGATTTTTCTTTATTCGCCTTGGAATTGTTTTGATAATACTTTCTACGCTTTGGTATTGGGAAAAAACTGTGCACTCAAAAGTTTCATTAGTAAGTGTTGTCGGCTCAGAATCGTTGACGGCATACGCCGGACATTTACTTGTTATTTACGGACTATTCTGGAACAATAAAAGTCTTGCATTTATTATCGGAAAAACTCGAACCGTACCGGAAGTAATTGTAATGACGATCGTTCTGATTGGTGCAACAATTGCCGTTTCTTACCTGTGGAATCGCATTAAAAATTGGAGTATGTTCTATGCGCGAGTGTTGATGTATTCTATTCTAAGTGTTGTGTTGTATATTTTCTTTACTAATTCTTTTTGAATATGGATTTTCTTTTTCTTTTTGTCGGAATAATTATTGGCGGTGCAATCGGGTGGTTTGTTGCGAAATCAACATTTAACCAACCTCAGTTATTTTCAAAGGAGCAATTCGATTTCCTACAGTCTGAAATTTCACGATTGAAAGTCGAATCCGCGCAGTTTCAAGAAGCAACCTCACGATTGCAAGGTTCGCTGAACGAAACAAAACAATTCTTGGATAATGAACGCGAGAACGGACTTCGGTTTACAAAGCTACTCTCCGAGGCGCAGACGGATAATAAAAATCTAAAAGAGAGAATTGAAGAACAGAAAAAAGAGATAGAACAAACCAATTCGAAACTGACGACAGAATTTAAAAATATTGCCAATACAATTCTTGAAGAAAAATCACGTTCGTTTACGGAACATAATAAACAGAGTTTGGATTCCATTCTCAATCCGTTGAAAGATCGGATTGAAGAATTTAAGAAACAGGTTGAGACAACGTATGATAAAGAAACACGCGATACATTAAGTTTAAAAGAGGAAGTACGAAGATTAGCGGAACAGAATATCAAGATCAGTGAAGATGCCAATAATTTAACCCGTGCCTTAAAAGGAAACACAAAAACGCAGGGTAATTGGGGTGAGTTTGTTCTTGAAAAAATTCTTGAACGTTCGGGTTTGGAAAAAGACCGCGAATATAAGATTCAAGTTTCCACAAAGAATATTGACGGTGAAACGATTCGCCCGGATGTAGTTGTGTTTTTGCCTGATGAAAAACATATTATTATTGATTCAAAGGTTTCGTTGACGGCGTACGAATCTCTTGTGAATGCTGAAAATGATGAAGATCGAGAACAATTTACGAAAGATCATATTACTTCGTTACGTTCGCATCTAAAACTTCTCGGCGATAAGAATTATCAGACCGGAGAATCGTTGAATTCGCCTGAGCTTGTTTTGATGTTTGTTCCGATTGAAGCATCGTTCGGGATTGCAGTGCAGACGGATAAGGATTTATTCAATTACGCGTGGGATAAAAAAATTGTTATTGTTAGTCCTTCAACGCTTCTTGCAACGCTGGTAACAATCTCTTCAATCTGGAAACAGGAAAAACAGACTCGTAACGTTCTTGATATCGCATCAAAGAGCGGCGCCTTATACGACAAATTTGTTGGATTTGTTGAAAATCTTACAGAAGTCGGGAAAAAAATGGATTCAGCAAAAGATTCGTACAAAGATGCAATGTCAAAATTAATGGAAGGAAAAGGAAATATTGTTCGTTCCATTGAAACATTAAAGACTCTCGGTGCAAAAGCCACAAAGTCAATACCACAAAATATTCTGGACAGAGGGGATGCAGAGTAAAACTTGAATGTTAATTCGGATTTTTCTACTTTTAAGCAGCAACAAACAGTAAGCTTCGCTACACTCTTCACAATAGGAGAACGATCAATCGCAGATTTGATACAGTATTTATAACAGCGTGTAGGCGCATTGGTTGTTTTTTTCAATTCACATTTCTCAATAATCACACATTGACCTTGTCATCGGTACGTAAAGTATTATATATCGGGCTGACGGTATTTGCCGTTATGGTAGTTTTTGCATTTGTGGTTACTTCTACAAATGCAAGGGGAAATACTTTGCGTTTCATGGAGCAAAGTTTCTTTGTTCACGATTCAACCGATGTTGATACGACGAACGTTAACGTAGATACCACGAACACTAAAATAGATACGACAATTGCTAAAGTAGATTCTGCGGAAATTAAAAAATACAAAGTAAAAGATTCCACGTATCTTCAACAATTAACCTATAAGCGTAAAGATGTTGAAACAGCACAGGCGTTTTCTTCATCACTCAATCCTTTCTATTTGAAACTCCCTGCGATAGTTTTTCAAAGCGTGCAGCTCGATTCCACGGGAAAATTTGTTATTGTTCGGCAAACGGTGAACGGAAAAGATGTAAGGATTCCGATAAAAGTACCGTTAGAAGAATATGTACGACAGCGGGCAAATGCTGATTTCGAAAAGAATTTTTCAGAACTCGTTTTAAAAGAAGAATCGGCAAAGGTGAGCAAGAAAAAAGATGACCTTGGGGATATTCTTGGAGCATTCACCAAGATCGATATTCCTGTCCCTGCGAATCCCGTATTTTCTATTTTTGGTCCGCCGCGTATCAATTTGAATATTTCCGGAGCTGTTGATATCCGTGCTGCATTTAGAAATACAACCACCGACCAGCAAACAACCAGCGCGTACGGCAACACGCGAAACGAACCGGACTTTGCACAAGAAGTGCAGATTAATGTGAGCGGAACGATTGGCGACAAGTTGAATATTCTTGCCGATTGGAATACGCAGCGTACGTTTGAATATGAAAATCAGCTTCGAATAAAATACACCGGATATGAAGATGAAATTGTGCAAAGCGTAGAAGCGGGTAACGTTTCTCTCGCTACCAGTTCCAGTTTTGTTTCCAGCAGTTCGGCATTGTTCGGTATTAAAACCGCATTACAAATTGGTCCGCTAAAGTTGACTGCAATTGCTTCGCAAAAAAAAGGACAAATTCAGGAAAAAACTATTACCGGCGGTGCGCAGGAGAGTCAATTTATAAAGCGTGCATGGGAGTATTCCAAAGATCACTTCTTTATCGACACGGCATATTTTTCTTCGTATGAGCCGTACATAAAAACACAGAGTTTAAACGCTGCACAATCTCGTCTTTTCATAAAAGCAAATGAATATGAAGTGTGGTTGTACAACCCTGCGAATACTGCCATCGAGTTAAAGCATCGTGCAAATGCATTTTTAAATCTTCCGCCTGTTACAGTAAACTCTCCAGACCCTTACAGAAATTTAAGAAACCCCGCTATTACTACTTCTACAGATTCGATTAATTCCATTGTTGCAGGGAAATGGGATAAATTGGAACTGAATAAAGATTATGTATTACATCCTTATACCGGGCAATTGACAATGAACCGGCAGGTTCAAGATGGGCAGGCGATTGCAATTTCTTATAGAATTGAAAATGCGTCTGCCAGTTCTGATGACGATCTGATCTATGGAACTCCAACAAAATCTGAACTGGAAAAAGATACGATACTTGTTTTAAAATTGGTAAAACCAATAACCTACACACCTCAGGATAAAGTGTTGCTTTCAATGATGCTGAAAAATATTTATCCATTAGGTGGGCGTCGAATACAAAAAGATGGTTTTTTTCTTACGATGGAATATAAAGAATCTGGAAAAGAAGCAGTTGATGTTATCGGAAAAACGAAGATCATTAAGTTATTTGGATTAGATAAAAATGGCGAGAGCGGGAATATACCCGATGATAAATTCGATTTCACTCAATACACCATCGATCAAGAACGGGGCGAGATTATATTCCCAACGCTTAGACCGTTTACCGACGGATTGCGCGCAGGATTATTGGAATTTGAATCTTTGCTGCCAGATACAACCTATAAAAAATATATCTACGATAATCTTTACGATACAACGAGTGCGGCAGCACAAAATAATATTGAGAAAGATAAATTTGTCATCACCGGGAAGAGTATTGCATCGAGTAAAAATACGATTGATCTTGGATTTAACGTTGTTGAAGGAAGTGTGCAGGTGTTATTAGATGGACAAGTTCTAACGCCGAATGTTGATTACACGGTGGATTACATCATCGGACAGGTTCTCATCAGAAAACAGGAAGCATTGATTCCGGGAAAGAATCTGCAAGTGAAGTTCGAACAGAACGATCTCTTTCAACTCGCATCAAAAACATTGATGGGTTTGCGGGGTGAAGTTGATGTTTCAGAAAAAACGAAGTTTGGGTTTACCGTAATGAATCTGGATCAACAAGTGTTGAGTGATAAAGTTCGGTTGAATGAAGAACCATCCAACAATACAATCTACGGATTTGACGGACAAACGAGCGGAGAACTTCCTTTCTTAACAAAGGCAATCGATGCACTTCCGTTTCTTGATACAAAAGCAAAATCTGAATTTACACTGCGAGGTGAAGCGGCGTATATGAGTCCAGATCCGAATACGAAAAAAAGTACTATTGCGGATGACAACGGAAAAGGTATAGCATATATTGATGATTTTGAAGGGGCGAAGCGAGTAATTCCGATTGGAGTTGGATACGGACAATGGCATGACATTAGTGCGCCGAAATATCAATTTAATATTGATACGTCGTTGCTTGTGCCGGATACCATAAAAATTAATTCGAAAGCGAAAGCTTATTGGTTTAATGAGCCGAACGGGATATTAGTTGATGCCATTTATGGCGTTGGTGCAGATGGTAAATCCATAAAACAAGTTGGTCGCGGACAGGATAGAATTCAAGCGTTGACTCTGAATTACAATCCCAAAAAACGAGGTGCGTATAATTTTTCTCCTAATCTCGATTCAACGTTACGGCTGGAACCCAAAAAGAACTGGGCAGGCATTCAAAAGTTGGTCTCGCTCAGCGCAATAAATCTGGTGCAGGAAAATGTCGGATTCATTGAGATTTGGGTACGAGTGCTTAAGGGATCTATTGATTCAACTCGGAAAGTATTTATTGACCTTGGAACGATCAGTGAAGATATTATTCCTAACGGAGTTTGGGATACAGAAGACCAAGGAACATTTAAGAATGATATTCTTAATCCCCGTGAAGATACCGGTCTTGACGGGATATTTAATGATAAAGAACAATCTCAGTACTCATCCTTTATTGAGGCAAACAAATTAGTTTTTCCTGAAATTGTAAACGATCCTTCCGGTGATGATTATAATTATAATGATAAGAATAATTTCCAATCAATCAATCTTACTGAAGGAAACGCTAATAGTGAGATCGGACGTTTTCCGGACTCGGAGGATCTGAACAGAAATAGCATTGCAGATAGGACGAACAATTATTATGAATATGAATTGAATTTGGATACTACGGATGCAAAAAATTCGTTGAAAGTTGGCGGAGGTGCGAATGGCTGGTTCCAATATCGTATTCCAATCAAAGCATTTAAAAATGAGATTGGCTCTCCAGACCAGACAAATATTCAATACGCGAGAGTGTGGCTTACCGGGCATCCTGAAGAATTTGAAATGCAATTTGTCGAATTCAACCTTATCGGAAATCAGTGGGAAGAAGCAAAGAAGGACGATCCGACATTCAAAGTTTCCGTGGTCAATGTTGAAGACAATTCTTTACAAGGATATAAATCTCCGCCGGGCGTATTTCGCGAACGGGATCGAACAAAGCCGGACGAACAAGTGTATGGAAACGAACAATCGCTGGCGTTAAATTTTTTCGATCTGCCGGACGGAAAAAACCGTGAAGCGATAAAGAAATACGCATATCGACCGTTGGATGTGTTTAGCTACCGCGAAATGAAAATGTTCGTTCATGGCAGCGAAAATTTAAAACCGACTGCGGACAAAGCATCGGTAAAGATGTATATTCGTTTTGGTTCGGATAGTTTGAACTACTACGAATACAAAGCGCCGGTCTATCCGGGCTGGGATATTCGGAATAATGTTACAATTCGCTTTGAAGATATTACTTCGTTGAAACAAGGAAGAAAAAATGAAAATGCGCGAACAGAAGGTTCGGTTCCGGGTGGTCCGGATAGTTCTGTGTATGCGGTGCTTGGAAACCCAACCCTGACTCGAATTACATTCATTTCAGTTGGTGTTGAAAATCCTGTGATCAATGGAACAGAACAAAAAGTTACCGGACAAGTGTGGGTGAACGAACTTCGTCTATCTGATGTAGATGATACTCCGGGTTGGGCATATAGTATGAGTTCCACTGTAAAACTTGCCGATCTTGGTTCGGTTGCATTTACTTACAGTCAGGTCGATCCGTTCTTCCATAGTCTCGAAAGCAGGTTTGGCAGCCGTGTGACAAATAAAAACTGGAATGTCTCGACAGCAATTGCATTAGATCGTTTCTTTCCGCAAGAATGGTCCGGAACACAATTGCCATTTAGTTATTCGCATAGCGAACAACTCAGCACTCCTCTCTATAAACCAAGTTCGGATGTGCTTGTGTCGAAAGCGGCAGATCAACAACGCGATATTATCAGAGACTCCACAAATTCTGCGGCACGAGGTGAACAGGAAAAAGAAAGGATATTAATGGAAGCGCAGACGCTTTCTACTACCGATACGTATGCTGTCCCTTCTTTTAAATTAAATGTTCCATCCAACAATTGGTTCTTTCGAGATATTTTCAATCGTATTGGGTATGGTTTTAGTTATACAACATCGTCAATGAGAAATCCAACTATCGCATCGCGAACATCGTGGCAATGGAATGCTAATATTGCTTATGCATATTCTTTTTCTCCGGCAAACTATGTTCAGCCGTTCGGATTTTTTGAGAACCTGTTCTTCCTTGAAGAGTTCAGACAATTACAACTGTATTATATTCCAATCTCCAATATCACTACGGGATTTTCCATAGCCCGTAACCGCGCTAACGAACGGCTGCGCAATCAAGAAAAAGACAGTCCAACGATCCGAGGTCTATCATCGTCCAGAAACTTCTCGTTTGCGTGGAAGTTGACGGAAAATGGATTGTTGAATCTTTCCGGTGATTATGCGCTTGCTGTTTCAAGTTCAATGGTTCATCTTGAGCTTGATCGGTACGGGCGGCAAAGGGATTTTCAACAAATTTTGAATCAAATCTTTTTGCAAGATCAATTCATCAACTTCGGGTTTGATAATTCGTACAATCAATCGGTTACGGTCAATACGCGTCCTCGAGTTCCTGCGATATTTGATCTTAATAAATATGTCACGCTTACAGCGCGGTATAATGTGGGGTATCGGTGGAATAATTCTCTTCAGCAAGGAGCGTTTGGTATCTCTACCGGATGGGGAAACAGTATCACATTTAGTTCTGATGTGAGTTTAAAATCTTTTGTCGAAACGTGGTTCCCTGCTCAAAGTGTAACAAATGATGCAGCCACACCTGTGCCAGGTACATCACGCAGATCGGGCGACCGCGATGAGGATGGAATGGAAAATGATAAGGCAATTCAGCCGCCGGCTGCCGAATCTGCTGATACTGTATCGGTTGTAAAAAAATCACCCGGTGAAGGATTGATAGGATTTGCACGCATTCTCATTAAAACTCCGTTACTCGATTATGATAAGATCAATATCAACTTTACGCAAAGTAATAACGCGAATAGCAATGGAGTTCCTGGTCGCCCAGGATTTACCAATTTCTTTGGACGAGTTCCATTCATTCAACAATCAGAACGAGCATTTGGTCCGACCCGCGCATATCAACTTGGCTTGGTCTCCAGTCCGGGCGCAAGTATCACAGACGTATTTTTAAAACCGCAATTTCCTTTTATTGGATTCGAAACGGATGCATACAAAGAGATACGAGCACGAGGGGCAAGACTTACCGACGGGTTCTCGCAAAATAATAAACTCTCTTTCCGAACCACGAGAGATTTGTGGACCGGCGCACGTATAGACTTAAATTGGAATCTTGGTTGGAATTATTCTCGAAATACAACTCTTGAGATAGATTCTGCAACCGGATTTGCCAAAAGCAGAACGATTGCTACCGGCGGTTCGATCGAACGTTCATTCTTAACGCTTCCTCCGGTGTTCATCTTTTCAATGTTCAAAAGCGGTATCGAGCAAGTTGGGAAACTCTATACCGAATCATACGTGGAAAATGCGCCGAATCAAGATCAAAAACTTGCTAAGGCATTTGAAGACGGATTCGAATCGTTTCCGTTCCTGAAAAAATTATTTGGCGAATATTTTCCGCGAGTGAACTATTCGTTCCGATGGGATGGTTTGGAGCAAATGTCATTGTTCAAAAATTTTGCTACACGAGTTAGTCTTGACCACGCGTATCAGTCAAATTATTCACGCACCTTCATTGGAAGTTTGGGCGGAGGAGAAGTAACACAATCGCAAAGAATTTCCTATGCCTTCGCACCACTTGCAGGATTGAGCGTTTCATTCAAAGAAGTGTTGAAAGGAACGATGAGTGCGAATGTTCGGTACGGTTCAAATGTAACGTACGATCTTTCACCGTCATCGAAAAATATCGTTGAATCTGTTGGAAACGACATGTCCATCACCGGCAGTTTTGCGAAATCTGGATTTGAAATTCCTCTCTTTGGTCTCAGTCTCCAAAATGATATTGACATTAGCTTTACATATTCATTGGCACACAATTCTCGTACGACCTATGATGCAAAAGGAAAAACATTCAATACCAAAGGAACTCCCGGAGAAGGATCGACTCGAACGCAGATGGAACCGCGAATTCGATATGTCCTCAGCGCGCGAGTTACCGCATCGCTATTCTATCGGTACACGAAAATTGCTCCAGATGAAGGCGGCTCACGCATACCCGGTTCATCCACGAATGAAGGCGGTTTTGATGTGCATATTGCAATTCAATAGATTTATTAACTCACGTTACGCAAGAGTCAAAAATATCGCCACAAAGTTACAAAGGCACTAAGCCTACGGCTTTATATTTATGAACCGTACAAAACAAAGTTTTTTCGTGCGAAGCATACTTTGGATAAAACGTATTTGTATTTTGGTGTTTTTGCGGCAAAGATTTTCAACTGTGTATAACTTCAATCATTAAAACAGAAAGTGTGTAGGAATAATGGAACATTCTAAAGGAAATATTCTCTGGGTCGACGATGAAATTGAGTTGCTGCGCGCACATATTATGTTATTGCAAGAGAAAGGATATTCCGTTGACACTGCGGCGAACGGCGAAGATGCAATTGAAATTGTGAAATCAAAAAGTTTCGATCTTGTATTTCTTGACGAGATGATGCCTGGAAAAGGGGGACTCGAAACACTTGCGGTCATTAAAGAAATATCTCCGTCTCTGCCGGTGGTAATGATTACGAAGAATGAAGCGGAATCATTGATGGAAGAGGCGATTGGCAGTAAAATCTCCGATTACCTCACGAAGCCGGTAAACCCCAGTCAAATACTGCTTGTCTGTAAAAAATTTTTAGAAGGAAAAAAACTTCAAAGCGAACAGGTATCGCGCGATTATACGATGGAGTTTTCCTCTATTTCCAGAATGTTGTTGAATCCAATGGATTACACCGAATGGGTTGACCTGTATTTGAAGATGACGAATTGGGAAATGGAACTTGATAAACATCCCGAACTTGGATTGCAGAAAATGTTGGCGGATCAACGCAAAGAAAGTAACGCTGAATTTTCAAAGTATGTTGAAAAGAATTACCAAACGTGGATCAATAAAAAAGATAATCGCCCGGCATTATCCACCGATATAATAGAGAAGTATGTCATTCCAAATTTGGATGATAAGAAATCAGTGTTCCTTTTTGTTATTGATTGTATGCGGTTGGATCAATGGCTGGTAATGGAAGAATATCTTCGGGAATTGTATTCAATTGAAAAAGAATATTATTATTCAATCCTTCCAACGGCAACACCGTACTCACGTAATGCAATCTTCAGCGGATTGTTTCCGCTTGAACTTGAACAGCGTTTTCCGGATTTATGGCAGGGGGAAGATGACAGCGAATCGAGTCATAACAAATATGAAAAAGAACTTCTCATAAAACTGTTAGAGCGAAAAAAAATTTCAATGAAGTCTGAACCGAAATATGTGAAGATTATCGATCCGGAATTCGGGCGGCAGATCCAATCGAACATTATCTCATACACGCAAAATAAATTAACGGCAATCGTCGTAAATTTTGTAGACATGCTTGCTCACGGTCGTTCCGACGATCCAATCCTAAAAGAAATTGCGCCCGATGAGTCTGCATATCGTTCATTAACGAATTCTTGGTTCAAACATTCGTCGCTGTTCGGAATGTTTCAAGCACTTGCAACCCGCAAAGATGTAAAGATTATCGTTACAACGGATCACGGAAGCGTACGCTGTATGCGCGGCTCAAAAGTCATCGGTGATAGAGAAGCGTCAACAAATCTTCGATACAAGTTCGGACGGAATCTTAAATCGGACGATAAACAATCTATCTTTTTGAAGAATCCAAAGGATTTCAAATTACCGCAGCGTGCTGTAACGACAAATTACATTGTCGCGAAAGAGGATTATTATTTTGTCTATCCCACAGATTATCATAAATATCTGAATCAATACCGCGATAGCTTTCAGCATGGCGGGATTTCGATGGAAGAAATGATTCTTCCGGTAATCACAATGGAACCGAAAGTGTAATGAAACGGATCGTTACTCATAACGAAGATGAAACCATTGACGCCGGAAAAGTATTTGCACAACAATTAATTCCCGGCAGTGTGGCTGCACTATTTGGCGATCTTGGCAGTGGAAAAACACGATTTGCAAAAGGTATCTCAAGCGGATTAGGACTGAATGAAAATGTAACAAGTCCAACCTTTACAATTGTTAATGAGCATATTGGCGGAAGACTTCCGCTGTATCATTTTGATTTTTATCGTTTGAGATCAGTTTCTGAATTGATCGAGATCGGTTTTGACGAATACATTTTCGGCGACGGTGTTTGCGTGCTTGAATGGGCTGATATGATTCAGGAAAAACTTCCTCCAACGAGATTCGATATTCATTTTTCATTAGGCAAAAATGAAAACGATCGGATTATTATCATAACGGAATTATGATTCTTGCAATCGAAACAGCAACGGAAGTTTGCAGCACAGCACTTGTTCATAATGGCAAGTTACTGGGTGAACGTTCTTTAAAAGAAAAAAATATCCATTCCGAACGTCTCTTATTATTGATTGACGAAGTTTTAACGGCATCGCACGTGACGACTCGTCAATTAGAAGTAATTGCGGTTTCCATCGGACCAGGATCATTCACAGGTTTACGCATCGGTCTCAGCACCGCAAAAGGTCTTGCATTGTCATTAGAAATTCCCATCGCAGCAGTTCCGACACTCGATGGAATTGCGGAATCGTATCGTCGAAGGCGTTTAACAAAACACGATGAGATTTTTTGTGCAATGATTGATGCAAAAAGAGAGGAAGCATTTTATGCGTTCTACTCAATCACTCACAATGACATTATTCTTCAAAGTGAGTATGCAATAAAACCAAAAGAAGAAATAGTGTCTGACGGAACATTACGTCAGTCTATTTCAGAACAGCCGTCTATCAGTGCTTCTGCTATTGCATTTCTTGCGGACAGAAAGAAAAAAGAGTTTGAATTGTCCGATTTTTCGTATCTTGAACCGTTGTATGTAAGAGATTTTGTTGCAACGCTGCCAAAGAAACCATAGCTGCAAATAAATATATTAGTAATTTTGAAACTCTTCATTGAAATTCAAGTTTAGGATAGATATTTTGTTCTATCAAATGAAAGGTAATGTATGTCTTGGTTTAGACGATCTACAGAAAACATCTCCTCCGATAATCAGAAAAAAGATATGCCTGAAGGGTTGTGGACGAAATGTTCATCCTGCGGCGAGATTCTGCATCGTGGAGCACTTGAACAGAACCTCTGGGTCTGCACAAAATGCTCGCAGCATTTTCGTATCGGCAGTAATGAATATTTTTCAATCCTTTTTGATGAAGGAACCTTTAAGGAGTTCGATGCGAAAATGACATCGAAAGATCCGTTGAATTTTGTTGACACGAAAAAATATAAGGATCGAATCAAAGAGACGATCAAAAAAACCGGATTGAGCGACGCTCTGCGATGGGGAACCGGAAAAATAAATAAACGTGACGTTGTAATTGCATGCATGGATTTCAGTTTTATCGGCGGCAGTATGGGAAGCGTTGTCGGTGAGAAGATTGTGCGTGGAATCGATAAAGCGATAAAATTAAAAACCCCATTCATTATTATTTCCGCCAGCGGCGGTGCCCGAATGATGGAAGCTGCGTATTCTCTTATGCAGCTTGCTAAAACAAGCGCGAAACTTGCACAACTTTCAAACGCCGGTTTACCATTCATTTCCATTATGACCGATCCGACAACCGGCGGTGTAACGGCAAGTTTTGCAATGCTCGGCGATATTAATATCGCTGAACCAAACGCTCTTATCGGTTTTGCCGGACCGCGCGTAATTAAGCAAACAATCGGAAAAGATCTGCCGGAAGGATTTCAGCGCGCTGAGTTTTTATTGGAAAAAGGTTTTGTTGATCTCGTTGTACCCAGAAAAGATCTGAAGACAACGGTTTCAAATTTATTTGGTATGATGAACTAACATCGGCAAGACGGCGTTTACGCCGTCATAGTGCTTATTAAAATTTTATGAATATACATATTCTCGGTGTTCCGATGGATCTTGGTGCTGGTCGCCGTGGTGTTGATATGGGTCCGTCCGCAATACGCATCGCCGGTGTATCGGAAAAACTTCAATCGTTAGGTCTCACCGTAATTGAAGAAGGCGATATTTCTACAAAGATTCCCGAACAGCAAAAAGTTAAAAACCCAAAACTAAAATATCTATCCGAGATTGTTCGCGCTTGCACACTTCTTGCCAATAAAACAGAAAAAATTCTCGACAGTGGCGGTTTTCCCCTTGTTCTTGGCGGCGATCATTCGATCGCTATTGGAACAATTGCCGGCGTTGCCAATTATTGCAATAAGAAGAACAAGAAACTAGGACTCATTTGGGTTGATGCGCATGGAGATTTGAACACCGATAAAACAACACCTTCCGGGAATATACACGGAATGCCGCTTGCTGCTTCCATTGGTTTAGGCGCAGTGGAATTGACCTCGATCGGCGGTGATTATCAAAAAATCGATCCTAAAAATGTGGTGATGATCGCAATTCGAGACCTTGATGAAGGAGAAAAGGCAGCCATACGAAAAAATAATATTCCAATTTTTACGATGGAAGATATTGATAAACATGGGATGGCAGTGATCATTACAAAAGCGATCAAAAAATTAAAAGATGTTGATTTCATTCACGTCAGTTTCGATCTTGATGCAATAGACCCCAAAGAATGTCCGGGAGTTGGAACTCCGGTGAAAGGGGGGCTTGATTATCGCGAGGCGCATTTGATTATGGAAACTCTTTCCGAACATAATCGCATGCACTCTCTTGAAATTGTAGAAACCAATCCCATTCTTGACAA
>JANONI010000003.1:0-2764 GCA_031420755.1 Bacteroidota bacterium
GTATGAAAAAAGTGAAAAAATTAATCGTAACAGCTTTTTTTTTTCAAATTTTTAAATGGGATGATTATGAAAAATACGGAGGATCTCTTGCCGATTTTAAATTTTATGAAAAGATAAAATCTAAAATAAAATCCAAAGTTAAAGATGTTTGCAAAGAAATTACTCATCCAGAAAAAACTGACGAGAGTGATTTTTTTTATTTTGGCATCCCTGATTTAAACGCACAAAAAATATCAAATGCCTACGAAGTATTTAAAAAAGAAGTAGTTTTGCCAGCAGTAACCAAGATTTTACGTCAATGAGTAATTCTTTTATATCAAAATCCTCATTTCTTAAAGGTATCCAATGCGAAAAGCAAATCTATCTTTATAACAATCATTATGATTTAAGGAATGAAGAGGGAGAAGACAGTAAGTTTGCGACAGGCATTTCTGTAGGCGAGTTAGCCCGCACATTGTTACCAAACGGAATTGAAATTAAACGCACGCCATCTCTAAAATCTTCGCTAATTGCGACGCAATATCAGCTTGGTAAAAACCCCATTCTTTATGAAGCCGCCTTTTTGTTCAACGCTTGTTATACAGCAGTTGATATCCTTGAAAAAACTCGAAATGGTTACAATGTTTATGAAGTAAAAAGTTCTACCTCGGTAAACGATACTCATCTTTTAGACACTGCATTTCAATATTATGTTCTCAAAAACGCTGACATAAATATCCGCAACATAAACGTTGTAACTATAAACAAAGATTATGTACGCAAGGGAAATCTTGATATTAAAAAATTGTTTTCCATTGAACCAGTGACGAAAGAAGTTCTGTTACTACAGCCGTCAATTCTCAAAAACATCAAAAAATTCCAAAAGATAGTTCAATTAAAGAAAATACCTGATGTTGATATTGGTGAACAATGTAATTCTCCGTATCCGTGTATGTTTACCGATTATTGTTGGAAAAATGTTCCAAAAGTTTCTGTCTTTGATCTTACGCGACTTACCGAGAAGAAAAAATTTGATTTGTATTTTAGCGGTGCTGAAAAATTAGAAGATATTTCAGATGAGTATCGTCTTTCTTATGCTCAGCAATTACAAGTCGAATGTCATATTAATAAGAGCACAGTTATTGAGAAAGAAAAGGTTAGAGAATTTGTGAACGCGCTTCAATATCCTCTTTACTATATGGATTTTGAGACATTTATGCCAGCTATTCCACAGTTTAACAGTTCAGGTCCGTATCAACAAATAGTTTTCCAATATTCATTGCATTACAAAAAAGACAAGAAAAGTCCATTGAAACATTTTGAGTTTTTAGGTGAAGAAGGAAAAGATCCGAGAAAAGATTTTATTGAACGATTGTTGTCTGATACCAAATCAACTGGAGATATTCTTGTCTATAATAAATCATTTGAAATTACACGATTGAAAGAGTTGGCGGAACTGTTTCCCATATATAGAAAACAGATTAATGAAAGAATTTCCAGAGTTAAGGATTTAATGTATCCGTTTCAAAAAAAACATTACTATTCCTACAAAATGAATGGTTCATATTCAATCAAGAAAGTTTTACCGGCGTTAATTCCATCGTTAAGTTATGACGAACTTGAAATTGGAGATGGTGGTGATGCTCTATCAGCGTATGAGAGTTTAACGTATGAACCAGACAGTAAAAAACGATTGGCAATAAGAAAGAATTTATTGAAGTATTGCAAATTGGATACATTTGCGATGGTAAAATTGCTTGAAAAATTGGAAAAAATATGAAGATTGTCTATTGGCTTGATGTTATTAAACCAAAAAAGTATATTAAAATAAAAACGAGCGTATAATGCACACAACATTTAGCGACATATTGGACAAGGTTGAAAAACTTCCAACCAATCAGCAAGAAACACTTATTGATCTCGTTCGAAAGCGTTTAGTTGAAGAACGACGAAATGAAATTGCTGAAAACGCAAGTGAAACATTGAAAGCGTTTCGAGCTGGAAAAGCGAATCATGGTTCTGTTGATGATCTAAAGAAAGCGCTAAAGAAATGAAACGTCAACTTGTTTGGCACAAAAGTTTTCTTCGTGCGTTCAAGAAATTGACAAAACGAAACACTGTGTTAGAAGAGAAAATATTTACCACTCTCCAATTGCTTACCGACAACCCATTTCATCCCTTACTCGACACTCACAAACTTCACGGAACCCTTCTAGTGTTGTGTTAAGTGTAAAATGTCAACTGGGCATCTCTAAAAACCTTCAAGGTTTAACTTGATTTAATTTTATACTGTTAAATTTTATTGTGCTTCCCCAAAATAAAAACCTTGAAGGTTTTATAATTTAATACGCCATTGCACGATTAACATAACACTAGGATATTGGGCGTGTAGTGTGGAATATGATTGTCGAATTGTCTTTTCTATTGAACGAGAAAATTCAACATTAGAAAATATCATTTTGCTTGATATTGGAACACATGATGAAGTGTATTAATAAAGTGATGATCCCGAAATTTTGAAATGTTTCTGAGACATTACCTTAAGGGTATCTCTAAAATCTATTTGATCGTTTCTTAAAAAATATAAAACCTTGCGAAGGTTCAGCAAAATTCTTTCATAACCTTCGCAAGTCCCAAAGGGACAGAGACTGTGTCAAAAGTATGTTGATAACTCTAAAGTGGAGAACAATTTCAAAAATTATACGTTTTTTAAAACCCTGTGGGTAAAGTAATTACTTTTATTGCTGATATTTGAGGTCTATCCCACACAATTTTTAAAAATCTT
>JANONI010000004.1:0-11287 GCA_031420755.1 Bacteroidota bacterium
TTTGGTAATAGAGTAAAATATTTTGATACATTACTAACCGAACATGCGGCGGCGCTTGTTTTGTACTTTGACTTCCGTGATGGATAACTTTTGCGTTTGGAATAAAAACAATTTTCCATCCTTTTCGTTTGATCCTCTGGCACAAGTCAACATCATTGTATAGTATTGAAAATCGCTCATCAAATATTTTATCATCGATTACTGAACGACGAAGCATAACGCATGTAGCATCAGGTTGATCAATTTCTCTTGTAGAAGTATGATCGAATGAAGACATCAAATATTCTTTATTTAACGAATGCAATGAACAATACATTGCTAGCGCATTGCCAACTGTTGGAAATTTCTTACACGAATGTTGCAATACGCCATTCGGTAATTCCAATCTGCATGAAACCAAACCTACATCCTTCTGTTCCTCCAAGAAATTTATCATTGTTTGTATTGTTCCAGAAAAGACTTCGGTATCACTACCTAATAGCAGAACATATTCTCCCACAGAGTATTTAAACCCATGATTATTTCCGCCAGCGTATCCTGTGTTTGTCTTGCTTTTAAATAATCGAACTTCTGGAAAATTTTGATCAACCATTGCGACTGAGGCATCTTTAGAGAAATTGTCAACCACAATAACCTCACATGAATCAGCGGGCGGAAACGATTTGATCGAATGAAGACATGCGTGTAATAATTTTTCAGTATTCCACGACGTGATAATTATTGAAAGTTTCATCGCTTACAATTTCAACTCTTTCATTACCGTTCCCAAATCCTTATCACCTCGCCCCGAAAGATTTACAACAATGATCTGTTCTTTTTTCATTGTCTTTGCTAGTTTCACTGCATACGCAACTGCATGCGAGGATTCCAACGCCGGAATAATTCCTTCTTTTTCCGCCAACAATTGTAATGCATCCATCGCTTCTTTATCTGTAATTGAAACATATTCGACAAATCCATTGTCTTTCAAAAAACAATGTTCTGGTCCGACACCAGGATAATCGAGACCTGCTGATATGGAATGTGCAATCTCAATCTGTCCATTTTCATCCTGCAACAGATATTGCATTGAACCATGAAGCACTCCGCGTTTTCCTTTTGCAAGAGCAGCGGAATGTTTTCCGGAATCCAGTCCATAACCCGCAGCTTCTACCCCAATCAATTTTACTGTTTCGCCATCATTTAAAAATGGATAAAATATTCCCATCGCATTGCTTCCGCCACCAACACACGCAACAATAGCATCAGGTAATCTATTTTCACTTTCAAGAATTTGCTGCCGAGTTTCTTTTCCAATAATAGATTGGAAATCTCTCACCATCATCGGATACGGATGCATCCCCACAACAGAACCGATGATGTAGAATGTATCATTTACATTGGTTACCCAATCTCGAATCGCTTCGCTTGTTGCATCCTTTAGTGTTTTGCTTCCTGACGAAACAGCTCGAACTTCTGCGCCAAGTAATTTCATTCTATAAACATTCGGTGACTGCCGCTCCATATCCTCTTCACCCATATAGACAACACATTGCAATCCAAATAATGCACACACAGTTGCAGTTGCCACTCCATGTTGACCGGCACCGGTTTCTGCAATAATTCGTTTCTTTCCCATGCGCTGTGCAATTAATATTTGACCAATCGTATTATTGATCTTATGTGCACCGGTATGACAAAGATCTTCCCGCTTTAAATATATTTTCGCTCCATAATCATTGTTGGCAGCATATTTTGTCAATCGTTCGGCAAAAAATAACGGCGTTTCACGACCGACAAAATATTTCAAGTAATACTGAAACTCTTTTTGAAACTCACTATCACTCTTCAGTTTTTTATACCAACGATCTAATTCTTCCGAAGCAGAAAGTAATGTTTCGGGAATATACCGACCGCCAAATATTCCAAAATGTCCTTTGTCGTCCGGCACGTTTGGATATGTTCGTTGTTTTGATTCCGTAGTCATACTTATTTTAATTGTTCGAATGAATTTCGCGCGTTCTCAACGAATTGTTGGATCTTTATTTTATCTTTTTTCCCGGGTTCAATCTCTACTCCGCTGCTAACATCCACTCCCCATGGTTGAACTATTTCAATCGCATTGCTGACATTTTCGTGATTAAGACCACCAGCAAGAATTATTTTTCCAAATTCATTTGCTTCTCGCGCAAGCAGCCAATTGAATTTTTTACCGGTTCCGCCCAATTCTTTTTCATCATAAGCATCCAAAAGAAATGCTGCTACCTTATAATCATCAAAATATATATTTTTCAATGAATCATTGACACGGAATGATTTTATCGCGTTGGGAAATTTCTTAATATAATCGGGTTCCTCATTACCATGAAACTGGCAATATGTTAGTTTAACTGAAGCTGCAATAGATTTGACAGACTGCAAATCTTCGTTGACAAAAATACCAACAATTGAAATTTTCCCGCGTATTTTTTCCGCAATTTCTTTTGCGTTAAGAGGATTGATATACCGTTTACTTTTTGAAAAAAAATTAAATCCAAGAGCAGTTGCTCCGGCATCAATTACAGATACGGCATCCTCATAGTTTGTGATGCCGCATATTTTAATAAAATATGGTGTCACCGAGTATCCCTTTGCGGAGTTAACAAATCAATCAATGCTTTTTTTCTATCCGGCTGCGAGATTAAATGTTCACCAATAAGTACTGCATCGAATCCTGATTGAGATAATCGTTCAATGGTACTGAAATTTTTAATGCCGCTTTCGCTCACTGCCGTGCAGGAATTTGGGATAAAATTCTTTAGTTGAAACGAAAGATCAACATTCACTATAAACGTTTGCAGATCCCGATTATTTATTCCTATGATCGTTGCTCCGGCATCCAAGGCACGTTCTATTTCTTGTTTTGTATGGCATTCCACTAACACCGAAAGTGAAAGATCGTTTGCGGTACTTAGATATGAGCGAAGTTGTGTTTCAGTAAGTGCTGCAACAATAAGTAAAATTGCATCCGCACCAATAACTCGCGATTCGTAAATTTGGTACTCGTCAACAATAAAATCTTTTCGAAGAATTGGAAGCGAGGAGGCATTTTTTGCAGCAATCACATAATCGGTATGACCTCGGAAATATTTTTCATCGGTCAGCACGGAAAGTGCGGCAGCACCCCCTTCCTTGTATTCTCTTGCAATTTTCGAAGGAATAAAATCTTTTGTAATCACTCCTTTTGAAGGAGATGCTCGTTTAATCTCAGCAATACATGCAATCCTGCCTTCGCCGATATTCTTCAATGCCTCTTCAAAATCCAATGTTACTTCTACTTGCCACGCTTTTTCGATAACCTCATCAAATGGAAACAACTGCTTGCGTTGTACAACTTCATTTTTTTTGTATTCTAATATTTCTGTCAACTTATTATGCATTTGAATATTGTTGTTCTTTCTGTGTAATTTTTATTTTCACTTGACGTATGCGCCGTTCGTTTTTTTTGATAACAATGAACAAGATATTTTCATATTTGATCTCTTCATGTAACTCAGGAATTCGTTCAGTCAGTTTATGTAAAAAACCGCTGATGGTGTCGTATTGATTATCTTCAGGTACAGTAGTTTTAAATCGTTCATTAAAATCATGGATACTGATACCACCATTGACAACAACAGACCCATCACTCGTTGTTTCCACATCATTCTGCTCTTCATCGTATTCATCCCGTATCTCACCAACAATCTCTTCAACAATATCTTCAATAGTAATTATTCCCTCTGTGCCTCCGAACTCATCAATCACGATAGCCATATGCTGACGATTTTTTTGAAGTTCTTTGAGCAGAACGCTGATTTTTTTTGATTCCGGAACCATATACGCCGGACGAATGATATCCTGAAGAATGATCACTTCTCGATGTTGGAACATACCGATAAGATCTTTTGTGTAAATCACACCAACAATATGATCAATAGATTCACGATAGATCGGTACTCGGGTAAATCCCTGATCGATCAAAGACTGTAACAGTTTTTCCAGCGGAGTTTCAATATCAACTGCAAAGACATCCGTTCTCGGCACCATCACTTCTTTAACGGTAGTGTCGGTAAATTCAAGAATGCTCTTTATCAGTTCATGTTCGGCTTTATCAATAGCACCACTCCGTTCGCCCGCTTCAAGAACTTGAATAACTTCCTGTTCCGATATCTTTTTCGGTTGTGCCTTTCTGTAAATTTTTTCGAAAAAATTCTTGAAGAAAGATGTATAGGTATATTTTTCGGTCATGAAATGTTCACTTCGGCAATTGCCTTAAGAGTTTCCTGAGTAAGTACTGGTCGTTGAAGAACTGACACATTAGCGTTAAGATGTTCTCTCTTTTTTGTTCCAATAATCACCGTAGACACGTTCGGAGATGAGAGAACAAAAGCGATTGATAGTTCTGAAAGAGTTAAATTATTCTCAGACGCTATTTTTAACAATCGCTCAAACTTTTCTTTTTGTTTAGGATCTGCAACATCAGAATATTTTTCCGATAACATTCCTCTCGCCATTCCATCTTTAACAATCATTCCTATATTGTTTTTCTCGGCTTGTGGAAAAACATTTTTTGTCATCAATAGATTCAATGCATTATAACTTATTTGCAGTGAATCGTAGTCCTTTGATTCTATCGCTAATAAAGCTGCATCTTCAAAATCAGTGCTCAATCCTAAGAACCGAACTTTTCCCTCTTGTTGAACATCTTTCATTGCTGCAAGTGTTTCACCGGCGCGAATGATGTTGGTATTTGCACTGTGAATTTGCAAAAGATCGATATAATCAGTCTGCAATAATCGTAAACTGTTTTCGATAAATTTTTTCGTTTCAGAATAGGAATAATCGTACACCGATTTTTCGCCGTCGAACCATTCTCCGCATTTTGTTGCAATCAAAATATTTTTCCTGATCCCTTTCAATGCTTTGCCGAGAATTTCTTCACTGGCAAAGTACGCCGGCGCAGTATCGAAAAAATTTATTCCGTGATCCACCGCTGCGTGAATTATTTTGATTGCATCCGCCTCGTTTGGACGAACAAAATCTTCTTTCTCCTTTCGCCAATAAGGCCAGTTTCTGCCGATTTCAAGTGCGCCAAATCCTAATAACGAAACATCAAGACCGGTTCTTCCAAGTTTTCTATAGTTCATCATGAATTTGTAAAATCAATTAACTGGTGAAGTTTCATTTTTGCCTCGCCGGAATCAATAACATTTTGTGCGATAGTTACTCCATCCTTAATTGATTCGGATATTCCGGAGAGATAAATAGCCGCTGCTGCGTTCACTACAACGATGTCACGTTGTGCACCTTTCGCTCCATTTAAAATTGATTGAATTATCTGCGTATTTACTTCAACACTATCGCCTAATAGTGCAGAAAGTGTGCACGTCGAAATTCCAACCGAATTATTTGAGAATGTATATGTTGAAATTTGTCCGTTATTGATTTCTGTAATTCTCGTCTCTGCAACAGTGGATATTTCATCCAACCCGCCGATTCCATGAACAACAAGAGCGCGTTCAGTTCCCAAATCGAAAAGTACATTCGCTAACACTTCAGTCAACTTCGGACGGAAGACACCCAGAAGTTGCCGTTTTGCACCTGCAGGATTAGTCAATGGTCCGAGAACATTAAACACAGTTCTCATTCCTAATTCACGGCGAACGGGCATCGCATATTTCATAGCTCCGTGAAGTAACGGTGCAAATAAAAAAGCGATACCAATTTCATCCAAACACTGTTCAACTTTTTCTTTGGGAATTTCTATATGTACTCCCAAAGATTTCAGAACATCGGCACTGCCGCATTTACTTGAGATTGCTCTGTTGCCATGTTTAGCCACAATAGAACCTGCAGCAGATGCGACAATTGCAGACGCTGTGGAAATATTGAATGTCCCAAGTCCATCGCCGCCTGTTCCACATGTATCTATAATATTTTTATGTCTGGATTCGATCTTTGTTGCCATCTCACGCATAGCTTGTGCGCAGCCGGATATTTCTGCAACTGTTTCGCCCTTCATTCTTAACGCGGTAAGGAACGATGAAATCAAAACTTCACTTGCTTTACCCGACATAATTTCAAGAACGCACTCGTACGCTTCTTGTTTTGTCAGATCATTTTTCTCTACCAACGTATGTATTGCATGCTGTATCATTTATAGAATTTACTCTAAAACGCATTGATATTCAATAAAACGAATGACTCTTTCTTGTTTTTCTGCAAGTAATATTGTCTTGCTTTTGAATCTTTCATCACTCTAAACAAAGAACCCTCGTTAAAAAATTATCGAGGGTAAAAAACAATTCCCGAATATTTGAGCAGGAGAAATAATGAATGTTGTTGGTCTAATATATGACCCGTTCAAGGAACAATCCTTTTGCTGGAGCCGCTTGTCCAGCAGTGGATCGATTCTTTGCATCTATAATTTCTTGAAATCCATTCGGATGCGTAAATCCTCTTCCAACATTAACCATTGTACCAACTAATGCCCGAACCATCCCATATAAAAATCTATTGGCTCGCACACGATATACTAATTTATGATGTTCTTCATACCAACGTGATTCAAATATCTGACAGCGAAAATGGTCGACCTCGGTATCCGTTTTACAAAAGGATTGAAAATCATGAATACCAAGAATAGAATAAGCGGCTTCATTCATTCTAGTACTATTCAATTCGTAGCCAAGCTGCCAGCAATATTTTCTTTCTACCGCTAATAATTTTGTTGAGATGAAATATTGGTATTCTCTTTCTTTCGCATTGTGTCTCGCGGAAAACTGTTCGTCAACTTCTTCAGCAGAATGGATTACTATATCTTCCGGAAGCACACCATTCAAAGCGCGGAGCAATTCTTTTTCTGAAATCGCATTTGAGGTGAAAAAATTTCCAACCTGACCTCTTGCGTGAACACCACTATCAGTTCTTCCTGCACCGGTTACTTGAGTCTGTTCTTGCGTTATCCTCACAATAGCATTCTCAATTTCCTCCTGCACGGTTCTTCCGTTTGCTTGGCACTGCCAACCGACAAAGTCGGTTCCATCATATTCAATTACTAATTTGATATTTCTTTTCATAGTAAAAAGCCCCGCATTGCGGGGCTTCTATCAAAATCGGTGAACGATACGCAATGCTAATCCATCAGGTTTAAGTCCATTATTAATTATTGACGATTCCAACCACCACGAACCGAGATTTTCATTCAAGCGTTGATTATACAATCGAGTTAATCGGGCGGCGTTAATTGCGCTGATCAAACGGTTCACAATAATTGTTGCAATAACAAACTGAGAATTATTCAACACTCTTTCACTGGATACACGCATTGCACGATAATCTTTTCTATTCTGATCTGAATCCCATCTCCAGAAATAACTTCCATTAACGTCATACACCTTTTCTAAATCCCGATCACGTAGTTTTTTTTCGTTATAATCATACGTGTCGTTAAAATTTCCAAGGTTAACAAAGAATTGATCTTGTTTATCGTTTAGTGATGCACCCGCATGAGCGGTTGCAAAATTTCTCGCATCAGTTTGAAGCCAGTTTCCATATTGCTGAAAAGAAAAATACGTCAGCCATAGTCCCCCTTCAGCAATCAAAGAATATTGACCTTCATCAAATCCATCGGCATATAACTCACCCATTCCTGGAAGCAATAAGGAATAGAGCACTGCGGTAAATCCGGATTTTTTATTTATGGAAGTTACATCTTGTACTTGCAGAGAGTTGTTATTAGGAACAGAAAGTTCAGCTCGAAGTTGAAAAAGATTTTTTTGAGCAACCAATGAATTGCTGCCGATCAACACAAAAACTATTACAATAAATAATTTCATACTACTTCTCCGTTGAAATATAATGGTTGATTACAGTAGTATCAAGACTATCGTTTAATCTCCTGTAACAAAGCCGCGGAGCTTACAATCGGATACAATGGATCAATGATGGTTTGCTTTGATCGAATACTGATAATTTCACCATTACAAACATCACCCTGAATATCGCCAATACGAACCATTGCAATTGAATTTTCCAACGATTGATGATAAGGAACTTTAACCCGAACATAATTATCTGTATAACCAGTGAGCATATTCTTATCAACCGATCCTTCGATCAACATCGGACGAACAAGATCACGTTGCGACCGATAGAAATCCAATCGTTTCATTTGTCCAAGCACTCTTAACCGATCGCTGTGTGAGTAACGAATTCGAGGTTCTATTTTTCCGCCAAAATTGATTGATGGAGTATTCGGTCGTTCGGAGTATGTGAACACATGAAGATAGCTGATAGGAAGTTCCTGAACAAACTCAAAATTTTCTCGGAATAATTCTTCCGTCTCACCCGGAAATCCTACAATAACATCAACGCCAATTCCTGCGTTCGGAGATTTTTTACGGATAGAATGGATTAATGAACGGTAATCTTCCGACGTATAACGACGACGCATTGTATGGAGAATATCATCCGTTCCATGCTGCAACGGAAGATGGAAATGATCGCAAATCTTTTCTGATCCCAACCAGAAATCGATCAATTCATCATTCAGTAAATTTGGTTCTATCGAACTGACACGAATTCGTTCGATGCCGTCCACATTGTCTAATTCACGAAGTAATTTGAGAAATGAAGAATTTCCTTTCTTCCCAAAATCGCCAAGATTAACTCCGGTAAGGATAATCTCCTTATACCCCATCAATACCAATTGACAGGCTTGTAAAACGCATGCTTCAATGGACTGACTTCTGCTTTCCCCACGCGCCAAGGGGATGGTGCAAAACGAACAAGTAAAATCGCAGCCGTCCTGAATTTTTAAAAATGCTCTGGTGCGATCATCCACGCCGCCTGAAAATGCTGGACCAAAATCATTTACTGTTTCTATCGGCGAAACAAAAATTTTTGGTGAAGAAAATTTTTTGAATGATCCTGCAAAATCAAACAAACGGAATTTTTCGCTTGCACCAAGAACGATATCCACACCGTCAATCGACGCAAGCACTTCCGGAGCGAGTTGGGAGTAACACCCAATCACTGCAACGAATGCATTCGGTGATGTTCGTAATACACGGCGGACAATCTGGCGGGCTTCTCTATCGGCACGCTCGGTAACTGAACACGTATTGATAACACAAACATCGGAGTGTTCTGTAAACGGAACAATATCAAACCCGCGTTCCTTAAACTGACGTTCAAGCGATGCTGTTTCAGCATAGTTCAGTTTACAACCTAATGTATAGAATGATGCTCTCATTATACCTATTAATGAAATGCCACGCACTTTTAAAGTGCGTGGCATTTTTATGGTTTACTGGTTTATTTCAATGATGCTTCTTCATCCGCTGCTTTTTTCTCTTCAGGTGTCACCTCAACAGGAAGCGCATCCTTCAGAGTGATTGGAGGAAGTTTATGTTCTGCAACATAATCATCAACGATTGATTGTTCTTTTCCGCGGAGATATTCCACCACAGAAAGAACGATCTTCTTGCTTTCACCGTCAAACTCTATCACAGACATTGGAAGTTTGTCGCCAACCTGAAATGCTTCTGCAAGGTTTTTGATCGGTGTTTGTGATAATTGTGAAAGCGGAACAAAACCATCAACGCCAAGCGGAAGTTCAACGATTACACCTTTTTCAATGATGCGAACCACTTTACCTTCAACTTCTGTATTGACTTTGTATTGGTTTCCAAATGTATCCCAAGGATTATCGTTCAATTGTTTATGCCCGAGCGAGATGCGACGTTGGTCAACATCAACACCAAGAATTACAACATCAATCGAATCACCTTTTTTCACAATTTCACCGGGGTGGCGAATTTTCTTTGTCCACGACAAATCAGAAATGTGAATAAGACCGTCAATTCCCTGTTCAAGTTCTACGAACACTCCGAAGTTTGTTAAATTACGAACTGTACCGCTGTGCTTTGAACCGATGGGATATTTTACCATTAACGAACTCCAAGGATCGGGTTCGAGTTGTTTCATTCCAAGAGAGATCTTTTTTCCTGCTGCATCTAATGAAAGAATAACAGCTTCAATCACTTGACCCATTGAAACGATCTGTGAAGGATGTTTCACATGCTGTGTCCAACTCATTTCTGAAATATGGATAAGTCCTTCAATTCCTTTTTCAATTTCGATGAACGCACCGTAATCGGTAAGCGAAACAACTTTTCCGCTGACTTTTTTGCCGATTGGATATCGTTCGTCGATTTTTTCCCACGGATGAGGCTGCAATTGTTTCATGCCAAGCGAAATACGTTTCTTTTCTCCGTCGAAATCAAGAACAACAACGTTCACTGTTTGATCCAGTTTTACAACTTCGGAAGGATGATTAATTCGTCCCCACGATAAGTCTGTAATATGAACAAGTCCGTCAACACCGCCAAGATCGATGAACACACCGAAATCGGCAATTGCCTTAACGATACCTTCAAGAATCTGTCCTTTTTCAAGTCCGGAAAGAATTGATTTACGTTGACCGGAAAGTTCTTCTTCAACAAGAATCTTATGACTGACAACAATATTTTCCGATGGATGATTTACTTTCACCACACGAAAGTCCATTTCTTTACCAAGCAATGCATCAAAATCGCGCACCGGACGAACATCGATTTGCGAACCGGGCAGGAACGCATCAATTCCAAGAACGTCAACCACAAGTCCACCTTTAATGCGGCGGATAATTTTTCCCTGAACAACTTCACCGCTAGTATATGATCTGGTAACTTTTTCCCATACACGCATAAAGTCCGCACGTTTGCGTGAGAGAACCATTTGCCCATCTTTATCTTCGATGCTTTCAAGGAATACTTCTACTTCATCGCCGATCTTTAATTCTTTGATGTTCGGAAATTCACCGATCGGAACAGTTCCTTCGGATTTAAAACCGATATCCAACACAACATCATTGTGTCCGATAAAAGCAATCTTCCCTTTTACGATTTCACCTTGGGTTATTTTGCCCAACGTTCCTTCGTACATCTCGGTTAAGAATTTCATTTCCTCATCGGAATATGGTTTATCATCGATGAGTGCATCTATTTCTTCTTTTTGTGACATTACATCTCTCCGTGTTTTCTTATTCCAAAAGAATAAACCCTTAGAACGAAAACTAGATCGTGATCTTTGTGATTTGTTAAACGGTCATCGGTATTTAACTCAGCACAACTATGACGATCGAATTACTGTTTAGTGTATAGATTAGTTTGTTTTGGATGACCTTACATTATTATTTATATCTCGTTTCAATTTCTTTTTTTACTTTCTCCATCAACCACTG
>JANONI010000005.1:0-4790 GCA_031420755.1 Bacteroidota bacterium
TTTACCGTAATTTGAGTAGATATAATCACGAACTCCCGCAATTGCCTCTTCACTTAACCGTGTTGAGTCAGTTCGCATATACGTAATAAGACCAACGGTTCCCTCTTCGCCAAGATCAATACCTTCATACAGTTTTTGAGCTAGCATCATTGTGCGTTTTGCGGAAAGCCGCAACCGACCTGCGGCTTCTTGCTGTAACGTACTGGTGATAAATGGCGGATTGGGATTTCGCTTCACTTCCTTCTTCACAACATCTGAAATTTGAAACTGTGTTTTACGAATTTCCTCGGCGTGTCCGGAAGAAACTATTTCGTTTCCTATAATCGGATCTTTTCCAGATATTTTTGCAAGCCGCGCAAAGAACGGATCGGATTTTTCTGTTTTGAATTCCGCACTGATATTCCAATATTCTTCGGGAATAAATTTTTTAATCTCATATTCACGTTCTCAAATAATTCGTAACGCAACAGATTGTACCCTGCCGGCAGAAAGTCCGTAATAGACTGTCTTCCACAAAAACGGACTGACTTTGTATCCCACCAATCGATCCATTGCACGCCGAGCACGTTGCGAATCAACAAGATTTTTATCCACTTTTCGAGGATTGTCCATTCCCTCTGCAACTCCGGTTGGCGTAATTTCGTGGAACAGAACGCGATAGATATTTTTATTTTTATCCTCTAATTCCTCAAGAATATCGTACGCGATCGCTTCGCCTTCACGGTCCGGATCGGTTGCGATATAAATATTTTTTGCATCACTGGCGTAATTTTTCAGTTTTGCAACAACATCTTCTTTTCCGGCAATGACTTCGTACACCGATGCGTAATTATTTTCAACATCAACACCTAATTTACTTTTCGGTAGATTTTTAATATGTCCGACCGATGCCTCAACAATATAATCCTTGCCAAGGTACTTATTGATTGTTTTTGCTTTTGAAGGTGACTCTACTATTATTAATGATTTTCCCATTGAGTAAACTACTTTTCCTTTTTAGTTGACTTAGTTGTCCGACAGTTACACTGTCGGACATAAAACCATATAAACAGTTTTACTGTTGCATATTGGATGAGTAAAACTCATCGGACGGTTTGTGTTCGACTGTACAACTGTCGAACAACCAATTATTTGAAATTTTGGAACTTCCCAGCATTTGTTTTATTTTTCAGAGAAAACTAATTGATAGTATCTTTTCCGCCAAGCATCGTTCTGCTTCCCGTGTTGAATGAATCATCATTCTCTGCCATTAATTGTGCTACCATTGATTTAAGCTCATTCAAATCAACAGTCATATATCCACTCATCATAATCCGATCGATTATTACCTCAATATCCATCTCTGTTATAATCCCAAGTTCGCGCAGTTGAATAAGGTATCCATGTGCTTCGGCATTGATTACCGAGCGTTCTACTTCATGAAGCACTCTATGTGAATGCGGCGAACTTTTGGCAATATCGGTAATAATATTGCTGCCATCAGCAATTTTTTCGAATAGCCAGTTGAATGCCGTACTAATCTCTGTTGTAGAATAACCTTTTTTTGAAAGAACACTCAAATCGATATCATGAATAGGTATATTGTTCCGCAATTCGCCGATTAAATACATTAAAATTTCTACTATTTTCTCTTGCATCCTTTTCCTTCTTTCACTTTTTCAAAATCAATTCTGAAACGTAACGTTCCTGAATCGAATTCATCTTCTTTTGAGCAACCGCTGTAATATCATTGTAACCAATTGCGTGCAGTGTACCGTGTACAACAAGCCGCGTTATCTCGTTTCTTACAGTTACATTATTTTCTTTCGCCTGCCGTTTTGCCTGTTGTGTGTTAATATATATTTCGGCAGCTACAGATTGTGGTTCAAGCGGAAATGTGATAACATCTGTTACATAATCATGGTACAAAAACTTCTTGTTCATCGTGCGGATCGTTCTGTCATGTACTATAACAAACGAGAGTTCCGCATTTTTAATTTTTTCTTTAGCGCAGACAAATTCAGCAATGCGTTTCACTTCAGAGCCTGAAAAAGAAATGTTCTTATATGCTGTTGTTACCGCTGCAACAATCATTTCTTTTTTGTTTTGGAATCTTCTTGAGTAAGGGAAAGTCCTATTCCGGCTAGCATCACTTCGATACTCAACATCCGATAATCTCCTGAAAGGATCGAACGGTCAACATTTGCATAGAACGTACACCCCCCTTCTTTTTCAATAACAATAGCAGAAACTTTGTCTTTTGTTTCCCCTATAAATGTCACTTCACCAACATCTTGGCTTACAACATATCCGCTGCAAAATTGTAATTGAAAATGAGTATTCTGCGTGTACGCGGAAATAAGATTCCCTTTTTTCTTTCCAATTGAAATGTTTGGATAGATTTCCAATGCCAATTGACGATTCTCTTTTTGGTTCGCCAACTCAAATCGGAAATTGTTTCCCTTCAATGTTGCATCAACTCCCAGCACTTTTTCTATTTTTTTAATATCGGCTTTTGCCAATGTTGATTTCATACAAAATATCCTTCAAACAGAAAAACCCCGTTACATTTGATTGGGGTTTGCCGTTGCACTACAATATGTATAGTGTAAATGTTCAAGTGAGCATCAGGTCTGTACAAATATAGAGAGAGGTTAGTATGGAAGTCAAGTTTTTCGTTAATTACCAAGAAATCTCAAGCCCTTCGTAAGCAGCGGAACATTTAAACGTACATTGTTTTTGTTTTATTTCATGCAAGCATTTTTCAAGAATTCTATCAATGTTCTCATCCGTTCTATTTGGTTCGTGATGAAAGAGAACACAATGTTTAACATTTGCTTCTTTTGCAAGTTTAAGGGTAAACAAATAATGTGAATGCCCCCAGCCAACTTTGTCAACATACTCTTCGGGAGTATATGTTGCGTCATGAATTAAAACATCCGCACCTTGAATAAAATCTACAAGCCGTTGGTTTGGATCGCCCTGCTGTTCAAGAAACTTCTGCAAAACAATCGGTTCAAAATTTGTCATTCGTGTTGCCGATTCTTTGTCAAACGGTTCGTTGTCGCTTACATACACCAGCGATTTATCTTTATAATCAATTCGATATGCAACAGTAAATCCCGGATGATTTACATATAACGTTTTTACGCGAGCATCGAAAATATTAAATTCTTCTTCACCAATGCTTCGAAAATGTATCTTTGCTTTTAATTCGTTCAGTTGAATGGGAAAATAAATTTTTTTCATTTGATCAGCAATAATGTGCTGAAGATCTATTTCTTCCCGGTCCGTTCCAATAACAGTAATTTCGTTTCCCGAAACAAATGCGGGTTTGAAGAATGGAAATCCTTGAATATGATCCCAATGAGGATGAGTAATAAGAATGTAGGTACGAATTGACTCACCGTTTGCAATAAGATGATCACCTAAATTTCGTATGCCGGTTCCCGCATCAAGAATAATCAACTCTCCATTATCCAAACGAAGTTCAAGCGACGGTGTATTTCCGCCGTACTTCACCGTATTTTTACCCGGAGTAGGAATTGAACCACGAACACCCCAAAATTTCAATTTCATTATTGTGTTCCTCCGGAGTTGTGTAATGTCAAAATTTTTCTACCGATATGTCGCAACATAATCAATATAATTTTGTGCTGATTTGATCAAAAATTTTCGCTCATCATCCGTTAAAGTTCGGACAATTTTTGCCGGAACACCAGCTGCAAGCATTCCCTCAGGTATAACCATTCCCATGGTTACTACAGCTCCCGCTGCAACCAATGCAAACGGACCTACGTTTGCATCATCTAAAACGACTGCTCCCATACCAATTAAGGAATAATCATTAATAGTGCAAGCGTGAATTACTGCGCTGTGACCTATCGTCACATTAGAGCCAATATGCGTAGGAAATTTTTTATTGGTTACATGAACAACTGTATTGTCTTGAATATTGGTTCGTTCACCAATTCTAATGTAATTCACATCTCCGCGAATGACGGTATTATACCAAACACTTGAATTTTTTCCAATTTCCACATCCCCGATAATATGAACACCATCGGCAATAAATACCGTTGGATCAATCGTAGGAGTAATACCGTTGTACGTAATAATTCCCATTTATTTTTTTTCCTTTGGTGGAATCCATCCCGCACGAGTCCACTTTATCAATTCAATATGAACGCTGCCAAGTATCACTTTCATTTTTGCCACAATTGGAATTCCCGCCTCATCATTACTAAAAAATCCGCGAAAATATCCGGTCAAACCATAGACGCCTGTAAAGTCGGATGATCCATCAAACTCAATTGTTTCAACAGGATATTTTACAGCATCAATTTCTTGTGATCCCAATTTATTCATAAAATTGAAATGAGTCTTATACGATTTTTCACCGACAAAAACCGACATCGAATACTTTTTTGCCTGACGAAAATTGTTTCGTGCATAATAAAGAAGCGACAGTCCATCTAGTTGTTTATCAACGATTGGTTCTTCACCTGATCTAGTAATATAGCCTTTTGGTTCAACACCATATTGATATGTAACTTTATTTTTTTTGTAATCAAAAAAATATTTGAAATATGGCATCTCTTGAGGTTTCGATGTTGTGTGAGCAACGAATAATTGAGCAATCGCGTCAACATCCATTTCACTGTAAAAAACCTGATGAAGATCGATGAACGGCAAACCGCTATACGAATCAAGGTATGCTTTTACTTTAAAAATTTTAACACCATTTTTGGTTGCAGTATCTAACACTTGCATTTTTACAAGTCCAATATCAAAGAAGGAATAACTGACGT
>JANONI010000006.1:0-11157 GCA_031420755.1 Bacteroidota bacterium
TAAGTGCGGGTGACGAAGCTTCAATTATGTTTCAAAACCCGCCATTTGTTATAGCCTTTGTTATGGGCTGGTTTTCTTCCTTGCCATTCGCGGTAACTTTTAAAACAATAAAATTATTTCATCTGGTTATTAATTTTAAAACTCTTCTTTGGAATATAAAAACTCTATCCACCCACTTGGAAAATAAACTGTTATACATCCATCTTCCTTTTGATGAATGTGTTCAATTAATTCAATATTAATCACTATTAAACCCCAGCTTTTACTTTTAACTTCAATAAATTTTGTCATTGGAATGAATTTATGCGTTCATAATAATGATGTATAAATGAAATCTATTTTCGATTACTCAATAAGGATGATGCGTATCTCCCCATTTGTGTCTCTGTATCTCGTAGGAACATTATTTCTTTTAAATGTTTATTATCAAATGGAATCGAGTTGACTTGTCGGTACTATTGTCATAATGTATCGATTTTGCTTTTTAAACTTGCCCATAACGGTTTGCGGCTTGAACTTTTCGTTTTTTACCATCAGCAGCCACCATTTCAACTAGGGGACAAATTGTCCCCCAGTTGGTATTTAACTGAGGGTCGCGCTTTTTCATTTTTTTGATGTAATCCTTTACATCGGCAGAATCCGTCAATACCTGTACTACATCCTGAACTGAAAAATACCACTTCTGGTCGGCTTCATTCCAAACTGTTCGTATTTTTTTGCTCTCAAAAATTTTTATATTGCTCATATTTTTTTGTTTAATTCTATTGACATAGACAGATTCCATTTTCAAACGTTACAATTTGTAACTGTTTCATTTCCCTCAGCTAAAAGCCAATATCAGTAAGTTTCAACTAATTTGCTTGGATCTGTTTTCTCCAATTTTCATCGCGCAATTCATTGCGGTGAGTGGAGTGAAGAAGGATATAATCAGAAAATCCGGTTCTGTCGCCAAAAATAAACTGCACTCCGCCCTGAATGGAGTTATAGTACCATATCTCATACGGTTTCACATCAAGTTCATTTGCATGACGTTCAACTTCATCCGGTGTACCGTATATTATATACACGCGTCCTCTGTCTGTTTTCCACCCTTCACGAAAACCGGTCTTGTATTGACTGTTGGCTGTTGAAACACGTTTGAAATATTCCTGTTTCATTTCATGTTGCAGTGTAGTTCGATCTTCATCTCTATTCATCCAGAATTCAAACATCGCTTTGCGTTTAGCTTCAATACCTTTCAATTTTTTATATTGGTCTATTTCATTCTTTGTTGCTACGTATCGGGACTGTTCATATTCTTTATCAAGTTCAACTTCACTCATTGTAGCATATTCTGTTGCATCAACATTAGATGCCGAAGGATTGGTTAACGTATCATTCGGTAAGGTTGGATTGTAAACAAAGAATTTTTTTGAAGAAGAATACTGGGAGTTATCCACCGAATCGATAACGACAAATGTAAATGTATAAACACCGGAACGAAGTGAATGTACCTTTATCGTACCAACATCAACATTTGAATCGTTGATCCGCCGTTTCACCTTCTCATGGTTAATAACTTCCTTACCAACGGCATTGGTAACAATCGCTTTTGTAAGATAATTATAAGACTTTTTCTTTTGAAGATTATAGGTCTCTAAATAATAGAACAATACGGGCTGGTGAATTCCAAACATTTTAGTAGGATTAGGTTTTACTTCAAACGTATTTTTATAGAACCGATTTGTCGAATCACGGTCGATTTGTTGAATTGACGTGCATAATTCAACATCGCTCAATGCAATTGTTTCTGTTGCAAATGGTTTCACATCAACGACCATTGAGATACTATCTTTTACCGTTGGTGCATTAACATCCGATGCAACAATATATGCACGATAGATATCCGGTTTTAGATAAAATCCGAATAAATCGGAATACAACCGTGAGGTTTTCAGCATCGTTGTATCCGAAATAGAGAAAGGAATTATCCACGCTTGCCGCGCAACGACAGAATCATCACTCGAACGTTTAAATGTTACGCTGACCATTGATTCACTTTGAAGGTCTGTGTTTTTCTTCACATACTTCAACAGCGAGACATCAAAGGCATAATAGACTTCAACATACAAATGTTCAGCATCGCCGCGGAATCTCGATATATCATATTGAAGTTTAAAATCAGATTGCTGTTGTGCAAACAATGATGTTGCAATAAACAGTGCAGCTATAAATTTGATACATAGTTTCATACTAACTCACAAAAATAGTTTAAGATCAGTTTGACTTAAGGGCGGTTCTAAAAATTCAAGAGGGTTGTCATTTCGGGCATAATAGTCATTTAGTGTTGTTATTTTTACCCGGTACAAAATAAAGAACGAGATTCCTCGCTCCCGCTCCAAAGGAGTCCTTTGGACCTGACCGCTGGTCGAAGACTCTTCGAGCGGGCAGGTTGCTCGGTCTACGACTCGTCTACGACCCGTAGGGTAGAGAATGACATTGATTTACTAATGCTCCAAAAAGATGGCGCACAAGTTTTTAGAACCGCCCTAAATATAATCATTGGTGCAGACATAATCATTCATCTTTATCGTGAACAAACAGCGCAAAAATTCCTGAGAGAATCATTGAGCAGCCTCCAAGCAGCAGAGCATTAATCGCTTCGTTATGGAGAAATGTATGCATGATAAATCCAAGAATTCCTGCAGCCACAATCTGTGGAATAACGATAAAGAAATTAAAAATTCCCATATACACTCCCATTTTTTTAGGCGGAAGCGAACCTGCAAGAATTGCGTACGGCATTGAAAGAATACTTGCCCACGCTAATCCAACACCAATCATCGGAATTAGTAACATTATTGGATCTGCAATAACATAAAATAATGCTAAACTTATCCCGCCGATAACAAGCGAGATCATGTGAACTATTTTTCTGCTTGTCTTTCTTGCTATTACGGGAAGCAGAAACGCAGCAATAGCGGCAAATCCATTGTATGCGGCAAACAACACGCCAACCCAATCCGCACCTTCATTATACAGTGGAGATGTTGGATCGGTAGTTTTGTAAATATGACTCGTAACAGCGCTTGTCGTATAGATCCACATACAAAAAAGAGCAAACCATGAAAAGAATTGAACAACTGCCAACTGCTTCATTGTTTTCGGCATGTCTTTAAAATTTAAAACAATTTCCTTCACGCCAACAACAAAACCTTTGCTCTCCTCTTTTTCCCGTTCAAATAATTCCAAATCGTGCGGAGGATATTCTTTTGTTCGATATACCGTCCAACTTACTGCGCCTAGAAATGCAACACCACCGGCATAGAACGAGTAGATAACAGAAAGCGGAATTTCTCCCGGAGGAGCACTATTACTAATGCCGAACCAATTTGTAAGAATATATGGAAGTGCAGAAGCAACAATTGCACCTATTCCGATAAAGAAACTTTGTACGGCAAAACCGGTTGTACGTTGTTCCGGCGGTAACAGGTCGGCAACCAATGCGCGAAACGGCTCCATAGAAATATTGATTGATGCATCCATCACCCACAACATTATTGCGGCGAACCAAAGGACTGGAGAATTGGGCATAATAAACAATGCGGCAGTTGCAAGTATTGCACCCACAAGAAAATATGGACGTCGTCTGCCTAATTTTCCCCACGTCCTGTCACTTAAATAACCAATAATCGGCTGCACGATCAAACCGGTGGCTGGGGCGGCGATCCATAAAATTGGAATATCGTCAATACTTGCGCCGAGTGTTTCAAATATTCTGCTAACGTTTGCGTTTTGGAGAGCAAAGCCAAATTGAATACCGAGAAATCCAAAACTCATATTCCATATCTGCCAAAAATGTAAGCGGGGTTTTGTCATCATCATTCAAGAAAAAATGTTATAGGGTTGAGAGGATAGTTAATTAATTTTAAACACACGCCAATTCACCGAGGAAACTATTGTACGGGCGATATTTTTTGTTACAACAATTTTTTCTCCGGTCATAACATCCACTAATTCTTTGGCACCATATATTTCCGAAAGAGTGAGATCAACATTCTGCTGCATTTCGCTTTTGTTCAGCACAACCACTACACGTTCATTCATATCCGAACGAACATAGGCATACACTGTCGTATCAGCTTGCAGCGTAAGAAAATCACCATAGCGCAGCGCTGAATGTTGGTTCCGCATTGCAATAATTTTTCGTGTCTCATTCAGCATTTGTTTTTCATACACAGAAAGCGAATCACTGAACCGCATCATCCTGCGATTATCGGGATCGTCTGCTCCCGTCATACCGAACTCAGAGCCGTAATAGACAACAGGAAGTCCGGGAATGGTAAACATATACGCAAAATATAATTTTGCTTTTTCATAACTTTTCGGATGCCGAACAGTCGGAGGATTATTCCACGCCATCTCACGCGTATCAACACCTTGCAATTGTATTGCACCGTCAGCGTACGCCATAAAGCGCACTTTGTCATGGCTGTCCATAATATTTCCCATCAAATTATTATAACCAAATGACTGGAAAGATTTTTTCATGTGAAAGTCGATGGAGGAAAAAGATTTTCCCGGTTCGGTAAAAACCGGAATTGCAAAATAGGAGAGATTGAAATTGAATTGGGCATTCAATTGTCCATTGTTCACATACGATGAAATAAGATCATAGTCGCCGAATGTTTCGCCGATTTGATAAACTTTTTTGCGCATCGGAATTTCAATTTCTTCCTTTATTTTTTTTGTCAACGCACGCCAGAATTCGTTTGGCACATGTTTCACGGCATCGTGACGAAATCCGTCCGCGCCTGTTTCGTTCAGCCACCAAATGGCATTATCCGCAACAACATTAATCGCCTCATTCGACTTTGTAAAATCAAACGACGGCATATACGGCTCGAACCATGTGGTAAGCCGATGTTCATCCCACAATCGCAAATTTTTTCTGCCGTCCGGCAGTTCCAATGTGCCGAACCATTTCGGATGCTGTTGGTAAAACGGATGATCGATGTGAACGTGGTGTGCTACAAAATCTAACAGAACTTTAATCTTGTGCTTATGCGCTTTTGCAATTAATTCTTTTAACTCTTCCATGGTGCCGAATTTTTTTTCAACATTTTTTTCGCTGATCGGCCAATATCCATGATAGCCGCTGTACCAACGGTGCGGCGAAGGATATTCGCGGAACGCAATATCAGGATTATCATACACCGGCGAAAGCCATAGGATATTGATGCCAAGCGAATCGAAATATCCTTCGTCAATTTTGTTGATGATCCCCCGTAAATCTCCCCCTTGATAATTTGCCTGCGTAAAGATCGAATCGTGAATTACAGGATTGTTATTGGCTCTGTCACCGTCATTGAAACGATCAATCATAATAGAATAGATGCTCCCATCATCCCATAATTGTTTTTTTGAATTGTTCCCGAGCGGCTCACCATTGAACAATTGCACTTGTTGCAGGTTAGTATTTTTTCCGTTTTGAGTTACAAGAACACGAAGCACCTTTTCCCCATCCAACCGTTGTTTAGTGAAACGTAATTCAATCAAATTGTTTGAGAGACGAATGGATGATTCAATAATTTTCTTATTATCCAAAAGTGCTATAATGTTATTTTTTGTAATCGGGTTTTTCTGAACATTGTTCTCGTAGAAAAATGAGAATGTTACCTCATTGTTCGTCTCTGTTCGTCCGCCAACATGCAGAAATATTTTTGTCTTGTCGGTATTTTCAATTCGCAATACAGAATTGAAATCATCAAATCCTGTTGGGGTTTTTTCCGGATTTGCAGGATCAAGAATCTCTTTGCCATCAACAATAAATTTATAGATATAGCTTCCCGGATCGAGCGGCACGGCAAGCTCATAGAAGCCGCTCTTCTTGATATATTTCAGTTGATGACTTTTTTTATTCCAATTATTAAAGCTGCCGAAAACGGCTGCTTCGTTCACTGCTGCATCGGATTTGAATAGAAATTTGTGAACCTGTTGAGATATTGCGCCGCTGTTCATTACCACCGGCACATAATTTTTTTTGCCATTAAGTGTAAATTCAAGAAGTGTCGCTCCGAAATTATTACTTGTTGGTTTGATAACTAATGTGCTCGACGTGCTGCTGTAAGAAGTTAAAACATTTTTATTCCGAGCAAAACGTAAGCCATACGACGGGGAATAAAAAAGATCGCTCACCATAATTGTATCTTGTCTTCCGGCGGTGAGCTGTACCGGTTGAATAATATCCGTTATCTCTTGTGCAGTTGTAATTTCTGTCGTTGCAGTGATAATCAGGACGGCAATAAAAAAATATTTTTGTATAATTTTCATAATGACATTTTGGATTGATTACGTTAAGGGCGGTTCGATAAATTCAAAAAAAACTTTACCGCTCCCAAAGGAATGGAGACTGTGTCAAAACAATTTAGTAACGCCGATCTCAGCTCGGCGGTTTTACTCTTTTCATTAATGTACCGTTTATCAGCACCGACCGGAGGTCGGCGATACACTTTTGACACATTCTCGATGCCTTTGGGACAGGCATGACGGTTATTTTACTTACGGGCATCTCTAAAAACCTTCTCTAAAATCCGAAAATAAGGAACTCTTGACCAAATCGCATCCGTAAAGGATGCGGATACAAATGTAATCTCGACCTTTACGGTCGAGTGAAATAGTTTTTAGAGATGCCCTTACTACCTTAATGTGAAGCACCCGGCATACTTGCACTATTATTTTTTCCTGCACGGCTTTCTTTCACTAATATCCAGAACAATGCAGAGAGTGCCAGAGAAACACCGCTGATGATAAAAATGATATTTTTGTCTAATGCATCCAAAACGAATTTTCCTAAAACTAAACTGACAAACAATTGCGGAAAGACTACCGACAAATTGAAGATTCCCATAAAAAAACCCATCCTGCTCTTATCAACTTTTTCGGACATGATCGCAAACGGAATACTGACGATTGATGCCCAGCCAACTCCGCACACCGCCATAAATATATATAATGCCATTGGAGTGTTTGCAAATGCAACGATCCCAAAATATCCAAGAGACATTACCGCAACTGCAAGCATGTGAACACGAACTCTACCGATCTTTTCGGAAAGCGGTTCAAGAACAAATGCAGGAAGAATGAAACCAACGGTATTGAGCACTGCAAATGAAATTGCAATTATTTGTCCGGACATCGCTGCCGCATCTGATGGTTCAACACCGGTCATCATTTTTTGTTGGATGAATGCAATAATGAAAACGAACATTGTCTGCACTCCGATCCACGAAAAACCGTGAGCGATGTAAATTCTCCATAGTTGCCCCCACTCGGTTGCCGTCTTTTGTATTTTTTCAACAGCACTCTCAACAACAAGTTCTTTTGATTCAGTTACGAAGAACATGGGAACAACCGAGAAAAGAAAAACCAAGATCACACCAAAATTGATCAGAACATAATTTCCTAATGTTGCACCAATAACATACGCAAGCACACCAAAAAATCCGGAGATCGTCTGCATCCATGTGTATCCTTTGGTGCGGGAATTTCCTTCGGGAGTAATATCGGCAATAATGGAGCGCGTGGGATTGAAACTGATATTGATCGAAAGGTCAAGTGTAAGCGCAACAATAATAGCAACAACCAATAAATTACCGATTCCCAATAACGAACTGATCGTATCAATATTCGGTAATGCAAGAAGCATGAGTGCGGCAAGTGTTCCGCCAATCAGAATGAACGGCCTCCGCCGCCCGCCCCAGAACCAAACTTTATCGCTGATTAATCCAATAATAACTTGTCCGAATATTCCTGCAAGCGGACCAGCCGCCCACACAATTCCAACTTCGTGAATATCAAGATTGTATTTGGTGGTTAACAGCCAACTAAGCGCAGATATCTGGATTGATAATGCGAATCCCATTGCCGTTGATGGCAAACTGATGAGCGCATAAAATGTATTTGAAAGTTTTTTTTGAATGTTGAGCATTGTTTTCTCCGATTAGTTATTTTTTCCAAACACATCATTTACAACAACTCTACTTTGTGATCCGTCAATAATAATTTTTCTGTTCACCTGAGGAAACTCCTCGCCTTCCCACGTGCCGTGCGGTCCACTATTGGTGTATTTATATTCAAGTTCTGTTCCTGCCGGAACTTGGAGAACTAATGTATAAACCGAATCGTTGACAGCATCATCACCTTGTGTCATATCATCATACATTCTGATCGTATTCGGCATCCAATTCCCTATCAATTCATAATTCCCAACAATGTAGATACCTCTGCGGACAAAAATATTTTTCGCATCACATTTGAAGATCACCGTCACCGAATCCTTTGTACTCTGCGCCATCGTTCCACTCCGAAGGAGTCCTTCGTGACCGGTTGCGCGCGTAACCATCTGTTCTTTTTCTGCGATGATCGGTTTAAATTCCCGTTTCGGAAATTTCCCGCCCGCTTTTTCACCGAACAGATATACATTTTTCAGATGCGTTATAAATGCAATATCAAATGGTTTATCGCCGGCCGGCGCATTTTGATCCGTTCCATACCACCAGAACCAATCGGAACCTTCGGCTGCATACATCGCTTCCCACGTTTTATACGCAAACCATTTTTTTGTATTTACTTTTGGTTCCGCAGCTTTCGGATCTGGTTGTTTCAATCCTGATTTTTCCAAATCCTGCCGGGCAATAAGGAGATAATTCCATGCTCGATTCTCCTCATGTTCGCCGATCCACGTTTCATAATTTGCGTTGATCCACGAACCGGGATAGAGCCAGTCTAATTTGCGCATTGCTTCAATCGGATGTGGTTGAATACCCCGTTTCGAATTTCCATGAATATATTCGGACATTGTTACCGTTACAACCTGTTTGCTCTTGTGAAGTTTGGAAAGTTTCCGATAGAGCGCATGAAGAAAATCTTTTGCATCATTGTCGCGGCGATACCATTCCCACGCATTTTCACCATCAAGAATAATGGTGAGCAGTTGATCCGGTTCTCCTTCGCGACGAGTCGAGTCTTCGACTTTCGGAGCGTATCGGAGAATTGATTTGATAAAATCATCCGCAGCATCTTCACCGAGAAAATTTTGATACGTGAATCCGATCTTATCCGAAAGTTCTGTTTCTCTAAAAACAACAGCTACATCGGTCGTATCAACTTCATACGGAAATAATTTTGACTGGTGAAGCGGTTTAGAACGCGCCAAAATCTTTTCGTCCGTAGCGATCCATTGAATTCCGTTCTTCTTAAAGATCGGAACAACTTCGTGCGCAACAGAACCTTCACCGGGCCACATTCCTAACGGCGGCTGACCGAATGTATTCGTGTAATACTCCACCGCCATTGCTACTTGCGCATCGGCATCTTGCGGATAGTGAAAACGATTCGGCATTGCATCGTTCGGCTGGCAGATTTTTCCCAGATCCGAATCATAGAGTAACGGAAGGATAGGATGAAAGAACGGTGTCGTTGCAACTTCTATCTGTCCTTGATGCGTTTTGTGATTGTACATCAATTTTTTGTGGATCGGAATGATGTTTGCGCAAACCTTGTATGTCTCTGCAATAATACGATTACAATCATCTTCCGTTATTTCTTTTGTGAGATGATACGTTCCATCGGAATGTTTTGTAACAAGATCAGTCAGATCGATCACGGTTCCATCAGCAAGCCAGATTTTTTTCTCAAGAAAATCGGGATCGAAATGCGCTAAATAAAACCAGAATTTTATCTCCCGCAATTCTTGTTCGGTGAATTTTCCCGCCTGACCGCTGGTCGAAGACTCAGCTCGTTGAGCGGGCAGGTCTTTTTTGGCATTCTTCTCTTTCAACTTAACGTACGATGGAAACCGCGTTATCTGTACTTCGCTGATTCCGAATGCATTCCACGTATTATACAACAAGAATTTCAAGTCCACATTGGTAAAATTTTTTGTCGGCTTTAATGCAAGATCGATCCACGGATCGGTTTTCCCTTCCCACGCAGCCAGAAATTTCTTTGCATCAACACGGTTTTTTTTGAGATCAACAAACGGTTTTAAGCGATCAACATAATATTTTTGTAATTGGAACAACATCGAAGAAGTGAGATTTACATTGTAATGGATATTCGGATATTGTTCGAGAATTGACGCCATGTCATAATAATCTTTTGTGGCGTGTGTGCGAACCCACGGACCTTGCAACTGGTCGCTTGCCGGATCGAGATACAACGGTTGATGCTGATGCCAAATTAAATTTACGTAGAGCGTTCCCCCGCTCTTCGGATAATTGTCGTTCATAATCGCTGTCTCGTTTGGTTCATTTTTTTGTGGATAAATAAGTATTACTGTTACTATTGATAAGAATGTAAGAAGTTTTTTCATCGCATCATAAATTGATATATATAGAATTTTATTTTAGCAGATTCATTTTCTTTACTTCAGAAAAATTTCCTGCTTGCCCGCCGTCTATTTGGCGGGCTTTCAATTGATAGAAATATATTCCGCTTGACAATCCTTTTGCGTTAAAAATTGCCTGATATGTTCCTGCTTCTTGTCGTTCATTCACAAGCGTTGCCACTTCTCTGCCGATAATATCAAATACTTTTAGCGAAACAACGCTGTTTGCTGATAACTGATATCTGATAACTGTTGTGGGATTAAATGGATTGGGATAATTTTGAGACAATGAATAATTTTCCGGAATTACACTTCCTGCAATTTGTTGAACCGATGTCAATTTAGGAACAGTGATCTTCCGTACCGAATCCGAAATAATCAACACAGCAGAGCCGTATGCGGGAATATTCATTGAGAAATTTGCTGAACCGCCGGTGAATGTTATTTGGTGTGTTGAATCGTTATAGACATCATTCACATAGTATGTTTTTCCATCCGTTGGATTGCTGAATAATAAATTCGGTGTGCCGCTGATAGAAAGATTCAGCGTAACGGAGCGCTGCTGTTCAGCAATATTAGAAAGTGTGATTGCATTATCATTCAGGAATGGACGTAAAATTCCATACACTGCGCCGTCATTCGTTCCAATTCGTAAGAATGATTGCGTAGCTAATGCAGGAAATGCTCCCCGAATCCACGCAAGCCGCTGATAATGTTTTTGCAGAAATTGTCCGGGGAAATTCCAATTAATTGTGCTGCGCGCCCGTTTTTCTTTCGCACCAGTGATA
>JANONI010000007.1:0-5128 GCA_031420755.1 Bacteroidota bacterium
GACCGCGTTGTTGGTGTTAACTCAAAACATTTTTTCAACTCCGATCAGTTAGAAGGAAATATCAGCGGACCGTTGCCAATTATAAATTGGATACTCCCAGGAACCGTGAGTTTTTTTGCCAATATTTCTGCCAACGTAACCGATGGTTTTACGCGATGGAGTGAACGGATCAACAAGGGTGTTCCAACGGGGCAGTATGATAAGTATGTACCGAACCAACAACTTGTCTCTACTCTTTTTAACGGTTCTGATTTTACGCTGCGCTTAGTAAATAGTTATTCAATCTCAAGCAAAGTAACATGGAAACCTTTACCGACATACAAAATATCGTATGCATTCAATCAATCGGTTTCTATCGACCAAAATTCTTCAACGGTAAAGACATCGCTTGAACGGGAAGAACCATCTCCGGGCTTTCAATATGAATACAAAAATATTCTCGACAGCGCACAAACGTTCACGCAGATCAATATTCAGCATACGCTATCGTTAACCCATACCATTTCGCCGAAGGCATTTTTCGATCTCCGTGTCAGCCGATATACTGCGCACGTACGCGGTGATGCCAATGGAAAAGGATATCAAAATTATACCGAACCGCGCGATATTGTTACGCTTCCGATCGAATATTATTATCCGGATACGAACCGAATTGGTGTAATTCCAGGGGACGGATTCTATGACGTTGGCGGACCGTTCAGTTGGCGCGATCATTATGTTGATGATTGGACGATTAAGTTTGATTTTACCAATCACTTTACCGAAAAGAATAAATTCAAGACTGGAATAGAAATGAAATTCCAGGAATTGCAAATGATCGATATTTCACAGCCGTGGATTAAACCGCTTGGCTTGAATAACGACATCTATAAAGTGAGTCCGGCCTCTGGTGCATTGTATGCACAGGATAACATTTCAATCAGCGGTATGGTGCTAAATTTCGGATTGCGATTCGATTATTGGTTCCCCGGAAAATTTGTTGACGATGCAATTGAAAATCCTAACGTTGCATTGGCATCGGAAGATATTCGAGATCAATACCGTTCTCAGACCTCTTTACTTTTCGGTCATCGTTGGAAAGGAAGAATAAGTCCGCGCCTTGGTATATCGCATCCGGTCTCTGATAACCAAACATTATTCTTCTCGTACGGACACTTTTCTAAACTGCCGAGACCGACGTATGTCTATTCGAAGTTAACTGAAAGCAGTGCGCGTTCTTCTGTTCAAACTATTGGTAATCCAAATTTGAACCCAGAAACAACAGTTGCGTATGAACTTGGTTTGCGAAATCAGATCACGGAAAATGATGTATTAACATTGACAGCATACTACAAAGATATCTTTGATTACATTACTGCGCGAAGCGTGCGTGCAACAAGTGTTCGTTTCTCACGGGGAACATATACAACGTACGTCAATTCCGATTATGCGCGGACACGCGGATTAGAATTCGATTTTACCCATCGATTTTCCCCGCAATTTCGCACCTCTTTTTCCGGTTCGTATTCAATCGCCACAGGAAAAAGTTCTTCTGCAACTGAAGCGTTGTTCAATCTTACTACGGGCAGCGGTGATGCTACAATTAAAGAGAATTTCGTATCGTGGGATCGCCCGTGGCAGGCAAACTTAACTTCCATCTTGAGTGTAAAGAAGGACGAGCCGTTGTATGATTTTGCTCCCGGTATTCTTGATGACTATTCCGTTTATACCAGAGCATTTTTTCAATCAGGAAAACGATACACTCAGCAACTGTATACAGGAATTGACGCAGAAGGAAGGCCGCAATATCGCAGCAAGATTGAAGATCCTTTACAAGAGCTTGCAGAATATTGGTTCTATATCAATATGAATATCGAAAAATATTTTGCTCTTGGTTTCGGCAGATTAACAATAAGTTTGGAGATTCAAAATCTTCTTGATAATAAAAATTCAACAATCATTAATTCGGTTACCGGAAAAGCGTATGAATATGGTGATAATACACCGGTTTCATTCAACGATCCGCGTTTCCCTGATCTTCAAAGACCAATTTCTCCATATCCGTATAATCCGGCACGGTATCTTGCTCCTCGCACGGCTCGATTAGGTGTAGCATTACGATTTTAATTTAAAAAATATTCTGTGAACAGTAGGCAATACATATCAAAGATTATCAAAAAAACAACACTGCTTGTGTTTGGAGCAATGGTTGTTTATCAGAATTCATTGGCGCAATTGGTGCCAAATCTTGGCGGTCAACGTTCTGGAATTTCTTCATACCAATTCTTAAAGATTGGCGCTGATGCTCGCGGCGCCGCCATGGGTGAAGCGATAATTGCCGTAACAAATGATGTTTCAGCACTGTACTGGAATCCTGCCGGTCTTACAAATTCCACATCCAATCAAGCGGTATTTTCGCATACGGAATGGCTTGTCGATCTTCAGCATGAGTTTTTTGGAATCAGTTATTCTCTTGGCGGCAATGATTTTGTTGGATTCTCGTTCACCTCGCTTCATACCGATCCGATGCCGATCACAACGGAATATCAGCCAACTGGCAACGGAAATTATTTCAATTTTAGCGACATTGCCATCGGTGCAACATACGCGCGAAAGATGACAGATCAATTCAGTTTTGGTATTACCGCACGTTATGTACGAGAGAATATTGCAGAATTACATACCAGTGCGGTATTGATTGATATTGGAACGTATTATTTTATGGGATTGGGTTCTTCACGATTTTCAGTTGTTGTTACAAATTTTGGAGATAATGTTGAACCAAGCGGCACTGCTGTGAATGGAGCCGGAGAGAAGGTCAGTTTATTTCAGGGATTTTCCCCGCCTACATTATTTAAACTTGGATATGCGTTTGAGCCGTGGATGGACGAAACAAACCGGCTTACAGCATCGATACAGTTAAATCATCCAAATGATAATGCTGAGAATATCCGGATTGGCGCCGAATATGAATATGATAAAATGTTCTTTCTGCGTGCAGGAGTAAAACGGACGATCGGGGAATCATTCTTTGGAAAATCGGTTTCGTCAGCCGAAGATATTTCGTTTGGCGGCGGAGTGAGAATTCCTCTTGGGATAACAACTGCAAATGTAGATTACGCCCTCTCTAATTTTAATGTCTTAGGCTCTGTTCATAGAATTTCGGTAATGTTAACGTATTAAAAATGCATAAATTATTTTTCCATATTATCTTGCTTTCTCTTATTTCAACATGGTTGTTTGTCGCAGGATGTGCAGAACCGATTGAGACTCCAACAGGCACGGCAGTAAAACTAATTGGCGATACGTCGTATGTTGAAAAAAATATTTGGTCTGGAATTTTCAAGAAACCTCGCACGATTATTTATGGATTAGATCAGTTACTGTACGTTACGGATACAGAAAATAATCGTATTGTAATGCTGAACCAAGCCGGTCAGATATTGAGTGTCAGCAAACCAATTCGTAAACCGATCTCGATTGCCCAGGATTTGAAACTTGATTTATTGGTTGGGGCCGAGACAATCGAACCCAACGGTGATACGATTGGGGTGCTATTGAGAATAAAACTCGCAGCGGCGAGTCATAATTTAAGCAATGCGCAGATTGATACTGTGTGGAAAGAACCCGCCCGCCCCAAACGCCGATTTGTTGGCATTGGAATTATTTTAAACAATGAGTATTTGGTTGTGCGCGATGGACCGAGTAACAGCAGTGTTGTTGATCCTGATGCACGTGTTCTTAGGTTTAAATATCGTCCCAATGAAGTAAAAAAAGATGTATTCATCACACCATTAGGAGAATTACAATCGGGTCCGGGTAATTCGATTACTCATATCAATCGCCCGACTGGAATTGCAACATTTCCCAATAGCGGTGATTTTATTGTTACTCAAAGTTCGGATGGTGTTCAATATTCAGCTATTTGGATGGCATTTACGAAAAATCAAGACTTTGAAGGATGGCTTCCAAAATTTGATCCAACAAACGCGGATCAACGATCTGTTGAGTTCATAAGTCCGAATAGATTTAAGAACGCGGCAGGCGTAGGAATTGATCGGATACGTAGAGATATTTTTGTTGTCGACTCACAATTGGATAGTGTAGCGAAGTTTAATAACCGTGGAAAATTTAAAGTTGAATCTTTTGGGAAGAAAACTCCAGGTATCACTTTAAATCATCCCGGCGGTGCAGCTGTTGCTGAAAATACTCTCTATATTTGCGATACCGAGAATAATCGCATTGTTCTGTATCGTCTCTCAACCGATAATTAAAATACCATTTTTGTATTTCATGGGGACAGGCAGTCAAGTCTGTCCTTTTTTATTTTATGAACATCGTTATCTTCAGCGGCGCAGGTCTTTCCACCGAAAGCGGAATCCCTACATTTCGCGACAGCGGCGGATTGTGGGAACAGCATCGTATTGAAGATGTTGCTTCTCCTGAAGGATGGTCGAGAAATAAGAAACTCGTCCTTGATTTTTACGCAATGCGTTTCGTAAAGCAGGCGGAATGTTTGCCGAATCCTGCTCACGATGCAATTGCACAACTCTCAAAGAATCACACCGTTGTAAACATTACACAGAATATTGATACGCTTCTTGAGCGCGCAGGATGCGGGCAAGTTTGGCATTTGCACGGACGTATTGATATGCAAAAATGTGAGTTTCATCATTCGCTAGCTTTTCCTGAACAGTATGATTTTAACTGTGATTATAAATCGTTGATTACAAAGCCGATACAAATTGGAGATTTATGTCCAAAATGCGGTCTACGACTCGTAGAGCGGCAATTACGACCGGATATTGTCTGGTTCGGCGAACCGGTGGATATGCGCGAAGAATTTTTGACGGAGCAAATACGGATTGCGGATATTTTTATCGGCGTAGGAACTTCCGCTCAAGTGTATCCTGCCGCAGGATTATTGCCGATGTTTCGCTTCACGAAAGAAAAATATTTTATTGATCCTCATCCGAATTATGAGATGCTTAACGGATATACGGTATTGAAGGGGAGCGCAAGCGAACAACTGCCAAAACTTGTTGCGAAATTGATGTGAATTATATATGTGCGACTCACTTTTTAATAAGTGAGTCGCACATTGTTGAGTAAAATACATTACAATAAATAATGTTCGATTGCTTTTTTG
>JANONI010000008.1:0-11351 GCA_031420755.1 Bacteroidota bacterium
ATCGGCCACTCAAGTTCTGCATATTCTTTACTGGTTGTAATACCAAGCGGCAATGTTACTGCTGCCGACACAATAATTAACTGCCAACCCCAAAAATGGATTCTGCTTAACACATCGCTGAACATTCTGGCTTTGCACAGACGTTGCAGCGAATAATAGATCCCCATAAAAATTGCATTTCCAACAAACGCAAAAATAATAGCGTTGGTGTGAAGCGGACGAATACGTCCGTATGTGATGTATTGCAGATTGGCATTCACAGCCGGTGCGAACAATTGTATCGCAATAATAACACCAACTAGCATGCCGACTATTGCAAATACTACCGATGCTATTCCAAAATCCCGTACGATCTTATTATCGTATTGAAATTTTTGAACTTCCATTGAATCCTCGTGAGTTTAGTTTATAGTATTTATTTATGGGCGGTTCTATAAATTCAAAAAAAACTTTACCGCAAAGACGCGAAGCCGCAAAATGTTTATTATTATTTGTTTTCTTCGTGTCTTTGTGTCTTAGTGGCGAAAAAAACTTAATTTTTGGAACTGCCCTTATTTTCATCATCATCAAAAAGCATACGAACAGACGGAGTGTAATTATCATCATACTGTCCGGATTTTACAGACCACAAGAATGCCGCAAAGAATCCGACAGCAATGATAAAACTAACTCCAATCAACAATACACTTACAGCCATTATAACAGTCCTCTTTTTTTTGCAAACAACTGAGTTGAAAGTGTAGTAAAGAAAACAATGGTAATAGAACTTGCCGGCATTAAGATCGCCGCCATAATCGGTGTCAATGCTCCTTGCACAGCAAAATAAATTCCAACTAGATTATAGATAAAAGCCATCACAAAGCTTGCAACAACAATTTTCATGCTGATCGATGCAAACCGAATAAAATCAGCTATTCGCGCAAATGAATCTCCGGCTATAATCGCATCCGATGACGGCGAAAACTGTGAAACATTTTCCGAAACAGCAATACCAAGATTGCTCTGCAACAGTGCCCCCGCATCATTCAAACCATCACCAATCATCAGAACTTTTTTCCCTTGCAACCGCAGTGATTTTACATAATTCAATTTATCGGTCGGCGTTTGGTTAAACTTCAGCTCCGTTCCCTTCGGAAAAATTGATTGCAATCTCACTCGCTCAGACTCATTATCTCCGGACACAACTGAAAATAACATTTTTTTGCTTAAGGATGAAAGAACAGAATCCAATCCATCTCGATATACATTTTTGATGGAAAAAAATCCTTTCCCTTCACCGTCAACAGAAAGATATGTTCGCGTTTCATTGACGATGCCTTTCGGAAGAATTCCGTTTCCAATAAATTCTCTCGCTCCGAGTCTGAAAATTTTTGAATTGATTGTTCCTGAAATCCCTTTTCCCACTTGTTCTGAAAAATTCTCAACAGTTACCTGTTCACTTACTAATTTATCAGCGATCATTTTACTTATAGGATGAATCGAGTTCTTTGCCAGAGAATATGCCCCTTGAATTTCTTCAGGAGTCAATTCTTCACCAATAAACTCTGCAGAGGCTTGCTCTGCGTGGGTAATCGTCCCCGTCTTATCAAAAACAATAGTATCTATTTTGGAAAGTGTTTCAATAACAGAAGTGTTCTTCAAATAGAAATTATTGCGTCCGAAAATTCGGAGTGTGGTTCCCAGCGTAAATGGAATTGAAATTGCAAGAGCACAGGGACAAGCAACAATAAGAATTCCGGTGAACGCATTGATTGCCGTTGTCATATCTTTTGGAAGCCAGTACAATAACACCCCAAACGATAGCACAAGAACGACAATCGTAAAATACTTACTGACAGAATTTGAGAGCTCCGAAAGTTCTCCTTTTTCTCTCACCGACTCATTAAAATTATTCCACAATTGAGTGAGATAGCTTTGCGAAACTTCTTTTGTTACCTCAAGTTCTATTATTCCTCCCGCCTGTTTCCCGCCGGCATAGATCATTTCACCAAGAACTTTTTCTACCGGCGTTGATTCTCCGGTAACAAAACTATAATCGATTGCAGCATTCCCCCGAAGCAGCATTCCGTCTGCCGGGACAATCTCGTTGTTTCGAATACTGATTCTATCGCCGCGTTTCAAGGATGAGATCGGAACGGTCGTTTCAACGCCGTTCTTTTTCATCTTTACGGAAAGTGGAAAATACGATTTGTAATTCCGTTCAAAATTCAATCGATCGTATGTTTTACTTTGGAATATTCGTCCAAGTAGTAGGAACATCAATAGACCGCTCAACGAATCAACAAAACCAGGTCCCGTTTGCGTTATAATTTCATATGCACTTCTTCCGAACAATAGAACAATACCAATCGCAATAGGAACTTCAATGTTAATGATCTTTTTTCGAAGACCTCTGACGGCAGAAACAAAATAGTCTGCACTGCAATAAAAAAATACGGGCAACGCAAGCAGTAAATTAAGATACGAAAAGATCGGTTTTAGAAATTCATCGGTGGCATCAAACCCCAAGTATTCAGGAAAACTGAACAACATCGAATTGCCAAAGCAAAAGGCAGCAACGCCAATTTTGTAATACAACGAACGAGTGATCTCACTCTCCATCTTTTTGTCAACAGCATCAAGTTGTAATTCCGGTTCGTATCCAATTGATGAAAGAAGCACAACAATATTTTTTAAGGATGTTTTCTTTAGATCAAATCTGATCGCAACTTGTTTTTTTAAATACTCAACTCTCGATTGAATTACACCGCTGTCAAGCCGATAGAGCTGCTCCAACAGCCAAATACACGAACTGCAATGGATTGTTGGAAGCGAGAATGTTACGGACGCAGTCTTACCGTCAGAAAAATTCAACAACTGCTGTTCTGTTTTTTCGTCATCCAGAAAAGAAAATCTGGAGACTTCGGCGGTGGATGGACTGATTCCCGGAGTTTGCTGTAAGGCGTAATAATTACACAAATTATTCTGTTGTAAAATTTCATAGACAATTTTACAGCCCGAACAGCAAAATAGTTTAGCATCGAGCGTCATCTGTTCTCCGCGAACAGTATCGCCGCAATGGAAACACAATGATTTTGATCCAGTTAAAGTAGAAGATTTCTCCATGATGTACTAATAAAATGGCAACAATATTACCAAATAAAATTAAAACGCAGTATGGAGTCTATTTGCCTATTCGTATTATTTTTTGCAAAAAAGAAGCCAGACTTTATTGTCTTCTTAACGTTGTGAAGATTCTGTCCGACAGTAGAACTCTCGGACAACTATAGAAATTATAACACACATAACCTTGCGAAGGTTATGAAAGAGATTTAGTCAAACCTTCGCAAGGTTTAATTCACCATAGTTACAATAAAACTTCGTGAACAGTTACAAATTTTTTAATATAGAACTATTTTCGGAACTTTAGGAATAAATCCTTTTTCAAATCCAAGATTGAACAAAAGCTCGAGAGCTTGTTTCCCTTTTTCTCCCATATCAATCGTCAACTCGCTCACATACATTTTCACGAACTTTTCACCAAGAGCATAGTCAATTCCCCTTCCCCATTTCATTGCATACGGAACAGCCTCGTTCTGATGAGTGTAGCCGTACTGAATACTTTCTTTCAACCCAACAGAAAGTTTTCGTGCCATCGCTTCACCAAGATCTTTTCTCACAACATCCAGTCCTAATGGAAGAGGTAAACCATTGGAATATTTTTCCCAAAACTCGCCGAAATCCAAAATTTTATTGAACCCTTCTGCAGCGTAAGTCAATTGTCCTTCATGGATTAAAAGACCAGCATCAAATTCGCCGCTGTTCACTCTCTCCATAATCTCATCAAATGGAACATCAACATTTTCAATTCCTTCGGTAAAGATTTTGAAGAGCAAAGTAGCAGTCGTCAATTTTCCGGGAGTAGCAACTCTTTTTCCTTTTAATTCTTCAAGAGTTTTATATTTTTTGGAAACAATAACCGGACCATATCCTTCACCCATACTTGCACCAGTTACCATGATCCAATATTTATCTTCTACGAATGGAAATGCATGTGCCGAGATTGCGGTAACTTCTAATTCACCGTTCATTGCGCGAACATTTAACGATTGAATATCTTCCAGCATGTGTTCGATCTTGATACCATCAAGTTTCACTTTTTCGCTCGCCAGTCCGTAGAACATAAATGCATCATCGGGATCGGGACTGTGTCCAACTTTTACAACACGTTCTGTCATTGTTATTTTACTCCGGAATAAATTGTTGCGATGCCAAATGTCAGTCGGTCTTCATTCAGCGATGAAAATCCAGCGGTGCGAAGACGTTCAAGAAAATCTTTTCCTTCAGGAAAATTCATAACCGTATCAGGAAGATATTGATATGCTTCTGTATTCTTTGAAATTAATCTGCCGACAAAAGGCAAAACGTTTTTAAAATAAAAAAAATATAATTGTTTTAATGGAAATACTTTGGGACGGGAAAACTCCAGTACAATAATCATCCCCCCTTTTTGTAACACGCGGTTCATCTCCGACAAACCTTTATCGAGATGTTCAAAGTTTCGCGCACCAAAAGCAACGATTGCAGCATCAAAATACTCATTGTCGAATTTCAGATCTTCAGCTTCACCAGATTGTAAACGGATCGTTTCCGAAAGATTTCGCTGTGCGATCTTCTTTCTTCCGATCTCAAGCATTTGTTCCGAAATATCCACACCAACTACGTGTGCAGGCTGCAGGCGCATTGTTGCAAGTGCAAAATCGGCAGTTCCTGTCGCAACATCTAAAATTTGTTTCGGTTGATGTGCAACTAATTTCTGAATTGCAGCGCGTCTCCAGTAGATATCTACACCACCGCTCAAGAGATGATTCAGCAGATCGTAACGATAAGCAATTTTATCAAACAGAGATCGAACGTATTCTTTTTCCATAACTGTATAAATATACGAAAACTTTACTTATCTCAGAACGATAAATTGATTCTTGCCAAAACTTTTTTTATTTTATTTTTATGAAAAATTTGATTTTTATTCTAACCGCACTCCTGCAATTCGCATCTTCACAACCAGTACAACATTCCCAACACGATTCGTTATTTCTAGGTGTTGAACGAAAAACTCTTCTCAATTATTCAATGGTTGCTTATTCTCTTTCGTCATTTTACGTTGAATACCAATGGTGGTGGAAAGGAAATTATCATTCGTTCAAACAGGAAAACGATGGCTTTTGGAATAATTACAGTGTCGGTGTAGATAAAATAGGTCATTTTTATATTTCATATCTTTACTTCCATTTTACCTACGATATTTTACGGTGGGCTACTTATGATGATGAAACTTCCCTCTGGTTGGCGATCGCTTTTCCTGCACTTAATGCCGTATCAATTGAAATCGGAGACGGATTTTCTACGTATGCATTTTCTAATTCAGATTTGATTGCAAATACATTGGGAATCGCTTACAGTGTACTGCAAAAAAAAGTCCCCTATTTCGAAAACTTCGCATTTAAGTGGAGCTATTATCCTTCAGGTATAATTCCGTTTGACGGCAAATTTAGGATTACCGATGACTACGATGGACACCTATATTGGCTGAGTATTAATGTATACAATCTGCTACCGGAAAAACTGCAGGAACATTATCCGCGATGGTTGGCAATTGCTGTCGGGTATGGCGGTAAAAATATATCAGGAAGACCTTCATGGGTTGGACCTTCCATTTCATCAAATGGAAAACCGCAGCGAAAATGGGCTGTAAGTTTGGATTATAATCTATTAGAAATTCCTTTAGAGGGAGAATTATTGAATCCACTAAAAACATTTCTAAACCATTTTAAGTTTCCAGCTCCGGGAATAAGAAAGATCGAACATCAACCAGCAGAATTTAAACCGCTTCTCATCAACTAATCATCATCACTGCTAATATTTTTACGTCGAAATTCTTTACGCTTACTATCTTTTTTCTTTCCTTCAACACGCCGTACTTTAGATGTGCGGGTTGGTTTTGTTGCTACACGGTTACGCTCTACAAATGATGCCTTCAAAATCATTTCCGATAGTTTTTCGATCGCAATTCTTTTATTCTGCCATTGACTTCTAGATTCCTGCGAAACAATTCTCAACATTCCCTTACCATCAAACTTGCGACATAATTTTTCTTTGATGACGGATTTGATCTCAACCGAAGTACGCAGTTCATCAATCGAAAATAATAACTCAACTTTCGTCGAAACTTTGTTGACGTTTTGCCCTCCCTTGCCGCTGCTGCGTGAAAATTTAAATGTTAATGCAGTAGCCGGGATGATAATTTTAGAATTGAGTATGATATCTTCCATAAATAACAATACCGCCGTTGCAGGCGGTATTGCGGATAATTAAATATATAGTGATAAAATTACAAATGATTTTTCTGTACAAATGCAACAACATCTTCGCCACCATCAACACCAATTATATTTCCGGCAATATAGAATGCATCTTCATGCGAAAGAAGAGAAATTGCCCTTGCTACCGCATCAGGCGTTGTCAACCGCATCGAAGGATTCTTTGACCGCGCAATATCCAACATTCGCTCCGAACCGGGAATTTTTTTAAGAGCTGCCGTTTCTGTAACACCAGCCATAATTGCATTACATGTAATTCCTAATGGTCCAAGTTCAAGCGTTAATTGACGAATATATGATTCAGAAGCTGCCTTTGCTGCAGAGACTGCGCCATAATCCGGAAATTGCAAATGTCCGCCGGAACTCGTCATTGTATAAATTCTACTCCCTTTTTTCAAAAATCCTTTTCCATAAGCCGCTTGAGTCCAATAGACAAGTGCGTTTGCCATCACATCCAATGTCATTTCAATTTGCGCTTGTGTTAATTGATCTTTTGGATCCTTTGCAATAAATGGTTTTAAAGAACCGAACGCCAAAGAATGCATCAACACTTTTACTTGAGATTCCGGTGATTGCATTTCATTTGCAAGTGCCGTAACAACTTCATTCCGTTTTTCCGGATCAGAAGCATTAACATTAAAAAAGAGTGTTTTTACACCAAACGCTTCACAATCCGCTTTTACTTTTTCTGCGTTAGGAATAGTTGCTGCGCGGTCAAAATGAACGCCACAAATGTTCATTCCATGGCGAGCAAGTTCTACGGCTGTTGCTCCGCCAAAACCGCTGGACGCTCCAAGAATTAAAGCCCAATCTGTATTTTTAAATCGATAATCTGTTGCCACGATGGTGTTTTCCCTTTTAGTGAAGATTGCGGAATAAAATACAAAGTTTTACTTAATGAACCAAATTATTCTACGGTAACGCTTTTTGCCAAATTTCGCGGTTGATCGACGTTACATCCTCTTTTTACTGCAATAAAATATGAAAGCAGTTGCAGTGGAATCACATTGACGATTGGCGAAAGCATATCTAACGTTTGTGGAACTTTAATGACATAATCTGCAAGAGAATCAATATGGTCATCGCCATCGTTTGCAATTGCAATCACCCTTCCCTTTCGCGCTTTCACTTCTTGGATATTTGATATAATCTTTTCATAGGTGCTGTCTTTGGTTGCGATAACAACGACTGGCATATTTTCGTCTATCAAGGCAATAGGACCATGCTTCATTTCTGCCGCAGGATATCCTTCCGCGTGAATATATGATATTTCTTTCAGTTTCAGCGCGCCTTCCAACGCAACAGGGAAATTATAGCCGCGTCCGAGATACAGAAAATTATTTGCATTTTTGAATTCTTCAGCAATCTTCTCAATCTGCGCAGTGTCTTTTAGAATCTGTTCTACTTTTGACGGCAGATCGAGAAGCTCTTTGCACATCGTCTTTGAAACTTCGTCTGATATCGATTTCCGTTGACGCCCAATCAATAATGTGATGAGAGAAAGAACAACCAATTGAGATGAAAATGCTTTTGTTGAAGCAACTCCAATTTCTGGTCCTGCGTGAATATAAACGCCGCTTTGACTTTCTCTCGCGATAGTACTTCCGACTACATTACAAATACCAAGAACTGATGCGCCTTTCTTTTTTGCTTCTCTCAGTGCCGCGAGCGTATCCGCAGTTTCACCGCTTTGGCTGATGAGAAACAGTACATCGGTCGGTTTAATAATTGGATTGCGATAACGAAATTCAGATGCATATTCGACCTCTACGGGAACCTTTGCATACTGCTCCAACATATATTCACCCACAAGACCTGCGTGCCATGAAGTACCGCATGCTGTAATAATTATTCGTTGTGCATTTTCCAGCAATAACATTACATCATTCAGTCCGCTTAATTTCGCATTTCCTTCATTCAAGAGAACTCGTCCGCGCATTGCATTCCGAAGCGTTTCCGGCTGCTCCATAATTTCTTTTAACATGAAATGGTCATAGCCGCCTTTTTCAATTTCTTCAATATCAAACGTTACTTCATGAATCTGTTTAATCTTTTCAACATTGTCGATTGTTTTAGTTTCGAATGTGTTGTTGGTAAGAACAGCAATCTCGCCATCTTCCAAATATACAACCTGACGTGTATATGGAATGATTGCTGCCGCATCGGATGCAACGTAATGTTCATTCACACCAACACCAATAATCAACGGACTTCCTTTTCGGGCAACAATTATCTTATCCGGTTCTTGGGATGAGATGACGGCAATTCCATAGGTTCCATCAACCTGACGCAGAGCAAGGCGAACCGCAGTTTCCAGATCGCCGGAAACTTTTTTCATTTCTTGAATGAGATGAACCAGCACTTCTGTATCGGTAGCCGATTGAAATAGATATCCTAATTTTTCTAATTTAATTTTGAGAGTATGATAGTTTTCAATGATTCCATTATGAATTATTGCAATCGTACCATCATTACTCATATGCGGGTGGGCATTTACATCACTTGGCTCTCCATGCGTCGCCCATCGGGTATGACCGATTCCGATTGAACCAGAATAGTTTTTTAAGGGAGCCGCTTTTTCCAACTCGGAAACTTTCCCGACTTTCTTTTGCAAATGAATCTCTCCGTCTCGTAAGATTGCAATTCCAGAAGAATCGTATCCACGGTATTCCAAACGTTTTAATCCATCAATCAACATTGGCAATGCGTTGTTATTGCCGATATAACCAATTATTCCACACATAGATTTTTATTCTTTCATTCCTATAATGGCAAACATTCTGCCGGATTGATTTCCATCGCGTCGATACGAATGGTATTTTGTATTATGAATTGTGCAATCGTGATGCACTTCAATATTGGAATTTAGCACGCCATTTTCAAGAAGTTGTATCACATTAGCTTGTGTAACATCGAGCAGATATTTTCCATTTTCTTTTTTAGCAGAACATTCTTTTGGAAATTGCTCGGCAACTTCAGTGCCAACCTCGTAACAACATTTTCGTGCAGATGGACCAATGAATGCAATAATATTTTCAGTTTTTGTTCCGTATGTTCTTTGCATTTCCAAAATCGTCTTTTCAACAATTCTTTCCGCGGTACCGCGCCAGCCCGCATGAATTCCGGCTGCCGCATGACGGTTTTTATCATACAACATCACCGGTGTACAATCTGCAATACTGATTGAAAGGAAAATATTCTTCCGATTTGTATGAATTGCATCACAGTTTTCATTGAAACCTGATTGAACTACGGAAACAACATTGGCTGTGTGTTGTTGGCGCGTGAAAGCAATTTGATTTTCTGAAATTCCAAGAACCTCAAAAAATTGTCTGCGATTCTCTATCACATTTTCTTGATCGTCTCCGACATTAAAACTCAAATTGAAATCAAACTTTTCTTTGTTTGAATCGCTATGGGCAGTGCTCATTCCGAAGAGAATATTTGGGAATTGCGAAAGTATATTTGAATAAATGATTTTCATAAAAAAATATAATAACTCACGTTCCGCAAAAGTGTTATGTAACCGCGGATAACGCAGATTATTGCGGAAAACACTCATAATATCTGTGAAAATCCGCGTTGTTACTGTATTATCCCCGCCTGCCATAGCAAAACTAAGCGGTCTACGACTCGTAGAGCGGGCAGGCGCGGTGAATGTTTTTTCAAATGGTTGTACGTAACATCGGTAATCAATACAATATCAGCTTTCCGTTGTTATAAATACCAACTGCTTTTCCTTTAAGAAGTCGTCCGTTAAATGGCGAATTTTTAGATTTCGATTTGAATTTTTTAATATCAACTCTCCATTCAACGGAAGGATCAAAGAATGTGAGATTTGCATTTTCTCCTTCCGCAACTCGAATTTCTTTATCAATAATTCTGCGGGGATTGGACGATAATTTTTCGATCAATTGCTTCATCGTAAGATATTTCTGTTCCACTAATTCAGAGATAGAAAGTCCGAGTGCTGTTTCTAATCCGACAATTCCGAACGGTGCTTGAATATAATCTACTTCTTTTTCATCAAGCGAATGCGGCGCGTGATCTGTTGCAATCACATCAATTGTTCCGTCTTGCAATCCTTCTTTTATCGCATCAATATCTTTTTGTGTGCGAAGCGGCGGGTTCATTTTTGTATTAGTATCATACGAACGGACGATCTCTTCCGTTATCGTAAAATGATGAGGAGTTACTTCACACGTTACCTTTATTCCCTTTTTCTTTCCTTGCCGCACAAGATCGACTGCAAGTGCTGTACTCATGTGACAGACATGGTATCGTGAGTTTGTATATTCGGCAAGAATAAGATCGCGAGCGATCATTATTTCTTCAGCAATTCCCGGAATTCCGGGCAGACCAAGTTCCGTGGAAACTTGCCCTTCGTTCATTACGCCGCCGTGAGCCAATTCAGGAATTTCACAATGCTGCATAACAGGAACATTGTACATCGACGCATACTCCAAAGCCCGGCGCATGATTTTCGCATCAAATACCGGTGCGCCGTCATCGCTTAATCCAACAGCGCCGGCATGAACAAGTTCGGCGATTGGAGCCAATGTTTTTCCCTGCCGCGCTTTGCTGACTGAAGCAATGGGAAATACATCAACAATTCCTTCATGCGCTTTCTTTCCCTGTGTCTTGATAAAAGTTACAATCGATTCATCATCTATTGCGGGATTTGTGTTTGGCATGCAACAGACGGCAGTAAAACCGCCATACGCTGCGGAAAGTGTTCCGGTCTCAATTGTTTCTTTGTGTTCAAATCCCGGCTCGCGCAGATGAACATGAATATCAATAAATCCCGGAGCGATAATTTTATTTTTGAGATCAACAATTTTCCATTCCTTTGAAGGAACGATATTTGTTTTTATGGATTCAATTTTTCCATCGGTAATAAGAATATCAACAACTTCATCACGATTTGTTGTTGGATCGATCAGGCGACCTGATTGTAATAATATTTTCTCAGACATAGTTTTCCTTATAATT
>JANONI010000009.1:0-5770 GCA_031420755.1 Bacteroidota bacterium
TAGTTTTTCGATGATGGTGTTGATCGTTTTTCCTGACGTAAGAAATTCGACTTTCAATCCTTTGCATTTTTCATATTCGCCGGAAAAGTCTCCGCCGTGTGCGATAATGATTTTCTTTACAAGTGATGATTGAATGAATTGCAGAAGTGTCGTCTGAAAAAACGAATCAGAACTGTACGGAAGAACAACAGTGATCATAAGCGTTATTGTCTTTTCAATTTAATTTTTGATAAATTTCTGTAGTAATATAAAAGGAAGAAGATGTGAATGCAACCTGAAAGAGGAGGCATTTATTGCGGAATTTATAGAATACATTAGCATTTTTTAGGAAATGGGAATGGAAGAGACAGAAGAAAATATTTATGTGGGATACGTTTTAAATCCGGGGTGAATATTAGGATGGTGTAAAAAAACTTGTTTTCTAAATCATCGGTATACGAACGTTCCACAACTTTTTCAGACCTGCGCGCTAATAATATAAATACATGCTGGATAATTTAATCTCATTTATTTATTTTCAAAAGTTTCTTAAATACTAACTTTCCTTCCCCTTCCATTCCCAACTCAATCGCATCTCCCTCGTTAATCTCTCCTGCCAAAATTTTTGACGACAGAATATCAATAATATGTTTCTGGATCGTACGTTTCAACGGACGCGCACCAAAACTTGGGTCATATCCAAGACGCGCGATCCAATCTTTTGCATCATCGGTTACAACAATCGTCATCTCTTTTTTCGCCAGCATTTCATCAAGACGTTTCAATTGAATATCAACCACTTTTTTAATGTCGCTGCGCGTAAGCGGCTTAAAGAGAATCACTTCGTCAACACGATTCAAAAATTCAGGGCGAATTGTTTGACGCAGTAATTGATTCAATTGCGAACGAAGATCACCTGCAAAATTTTCCCAATCTTCATCGGATTGAACCTGTGCCATTCGTTCCTGAATCAATTGCGAACCAAGATTCGATGTCATAATCACGATCGTATTCTTAAAGTTCACTGTCCGCCCTTGCGAATCGGTCAGCCGTCCATCATCCAATAATTGCAACAGAATATTGAACACTTCAGAATGCGCCTTCTCGATCTCATCAAGCAGAACAACTGAATACGGTTTTCTGCGCACCGCTTCGGTCAATTGTCCGCCTTCTTCATAACCGATATATCCCGGCGGCGCTCCAATAAGTCGTGAGACGGAATGTTTTTCCATATACTCGCTCATATCAATTCGTACCATCGCATTTTCATCATTGAACAATAGTGCGGCAAGTGATCGGGCAAGTTCCGTTTTTCCGACACCGGTTGTTCCAAGAAAAATGAATGAACCGATCGGACGTTTTTCATCCTGCAAGCCGGCGCGGCTTCTTCTAATCGCGTCGGCAACCGCTTTCACCGCTTCTTCCTGATTCACCATTCGTTCATGAATTTTATCTTCAAGATGAAGAAGTTTTGAGCGTTCACTTTCCAACATTCTCGTTACAGGAATTCCTGTCCATTTCGAAACGATCTCAGCGATATCTTCCGCATCAACTTCTTCTTTCAGCATTTTTTGGGTTTTCTGAAGCTCAGAAAGTTTCCCCGTTCCATCTTTCAATTTTTTCTCAAGTGTTGCCAAAGTTCCGTAGCGCAGCTCTGCAACTTTTCCAAGATCACCTTCACGCTCTTTTTTATCCGCTTCAATCTTTACATTCTCAATCTCCTCTTTCATCGTACGAATGGATTGAATAAGGTTTTTTTCATTCTCCCAATGCACACGAAACACGTTTCGTTTTTGATTCAACTCAGCAAGATCTTTTTCAATCTCTTCAATGCGAGATTTGATCGCAGCACGGTCTGCTTCATTCGTATATTCGGCGGAAAGTTCTCGCCGTACCGCTTCACGTTCGATCTCAAGCTGTTTCACTTTCCGTTCGATATCATCCAACTCTTCCGGCATTGAATCAATTTCGATCCTCAATTTTGCAGCAGCTTCATCAACAAGATCAATCGCTTTATCCGGAAGGAATCTATCCGAAATGTAGCGATGACTCAGTTGAGCGGCGGCAATAATTGCGCCGTCGGTAATTCGCACACCATGATGCACTTCGTACCGTTCCGCAAGACCGCGTAAGATTGAAATAGTATCTTCAACTGTTGGTTCCTCAACAAGAACCGGCTGGAATCTGCGCTCAAGCGCAGGATCTTTCTCGATGTATTTTTTGTACTCATCAAGTGTTGTTGCACCAATCGCACGCAGATCGCCGCGGGCAAGTGCCGGTTTCAATATATTCGCTGCATCAACCGCCCCCTGCGCAGCACCAGCACCAACAAGCGTGTGCAATTCGTCAATAAAAATAATTATTTCTCCATCCGAATTTTCAACTTCTTTCAACACTGCTTTTAAACGTTCTTCAAACTGTCCGCGGAAACTTGCGCCGGCAATCATCGCCGCAAAATCGAGTGCAACAATTCGTTTTGTTTTCAAACTCTCTGGAACATCGCCGGAAATAATTCTGTGTGCAAGTCCTTCGGCAATGGCGGTTTTACCAACGCCCGGTTCACCGATAAGCACAGGATTATTTTTCGTCCGGCGTGAAAGCACTTGTAGCACGCGGCGAATCTCATCTTCACGTCCTATCACAGGATCAAGTTTTCCTTTACGCGCCAGTTCGTTCAGATCGCGGCCGAACTTTTCAAGCGATTGATATTTGTCCTCCGGATTCTGGTCGGTAACGCGCTGAGTACCCCGAACATCTTTCAATGCTTTCAAAACACCATCTTTTGTTACACCTTGATCAACAAGTAATTTCATTCCGTTGTTGTTCTTTTGCTCAAGAAGCGCAAGAAGCAAATGTTCCGTGCTGACATATTCGTCTTTTAAGTTTTCCGTTTCCTTTTGCGCTTGCTCCAAAACTTTTTGAAACGAGTTGGATGCAAACTGCTGTGCTCCACTTACCTTTGGCAGCTTTTCAACAAGTTCGTTTATTTTTATTTTTATGTAATTAACGTTTGCGCCAAGTTTTTGCAGCAACGGAGTAACGATGCCTTGTGCATCTTGCACTAATGCCGCAAGCAAATGCTCCGGCTCCAGCGATTGATTGCCGTACGATGTGGCAATCTCTTGCGCATTCTGCACCGCTTCTTGTGATTTTATTGTGAATTTATTGAAGTTCATTTTTTATTTCTTTCTATTCATTTGGAATTTTTTACTGCTAAACTTAACACACCCCGTCTTCACCTTCGGTGAATCCACCCCTCGCTCCATCTCAAAACCCATCGCCGCAGAGGGGAATGTTACGTGCAAAATTTGAGTTTTATGTTCCCCTCTGTGTGCAAGCCTTGTGTGTAAGCGAGAGGGGCTAGGGGTGTGTTCTCAATTTACGCCGAAGGCGTGGCAATTTTATTTCGTATTTTCTCTTATCCAATTCTCAATCGCATCCAACACACCGCGCATATTATTTCTTACTTCTGATTCTTTGAATCGTAAAAACTTTATTCCGATATTTTCTAAATGCTCCTGCCGCTTTTTGTCTTTTTCATATGCTTCATCTGTTTCGTGCGAACCGCCGTCAATTTCAATTGCAAGATTTAATTCATTACAAAAGAAATCCACAATAAATTGGTCGATTGGTTTTTGCCGGTGAAAATCATACCCAAGCATTTGTTTGTTACGCAATTTTTTCCATAACAACACTTCGCCGAGCGTGCTGTTGTTGCGAAGTATTCTTGCAATTTTTTTTAGCTTCGGATTGTACGGAATGATGCTGCGTTTCATTTTCATTTTAGATTCTTACACACCCCTTTTTCCCCTCTCCCCTGCACACATTCCCACTCACAGAGGGGATTGCCGAGCGAAAAACTTGAGCAACAAAAAGTTCAATCCCCTCTGAGCGATGATTTGCGCCTGCACACCCCGCCTGCGCGGGGAATGACAGTGATTTAATTTTATCTGTTAACGCTGTGTTCTCTTGCCAATCCGAAGGATCACTTTGTGAAGGCATTGAGACTGTGTCAAAAGTGTATGCGAAGCATCCTTCGGATTGTAAAAATAATGAAAATAGTAACATCGCCGAACAGAGTTCGGCGTTACAAATAGTTTTGACACAGTCTCCATCCCTGCGGGAGTGGTAATAAATTATTTACAACTTCACCAACTGCACTTGTATCACTTCATTTGTTCGCGCAGCAATTGATGCGATCGTTGAAGCTGATGGCTGTGCATCAAGTTTTAATGTGCAGCATGCAGTTTGTGTTCCTTCAAAGATCAAATTTTCAACTTCCTGAATATTGATCTCCGCTGATTTCAGATCGTTAAACACATTTGCGAGTACTCCCGGTTTATCATAATGTCGTATAACCATTTGAAATTTTGCAGCCGTTACTTTTGCTCTGTTCACCCAATTCTTCACCGTTCCGCGTTCTTTGTATTGTTTAATAATCGCCACTGTCTCATCCGCAATCGCATTCTGCGCCTGCTCTGTTGATGCACCGATGTGATGAGTTCCATACACATTCGGAAGAGAAGCTAATGTGTTGGTGAACGGAGAGGATTTATCTTCTGGTTCACCGGAAAACACATCGGCACCAACTCGAATCTTTCCCGATTTTGCCGCTTCCAACAATGCTTCTTCATCAACAACTTCCCAGCGCGACGTGTTCAAGAGTATCGCATTCGGTTTCATCATCGCAATCAATTCTTTGGTGATGATCTTTTTTGTTTCTGGTTTCAACGCGAGATGAATTGAAACAACATCGCAGACCGGGATCATTTCTTCAAGAAATTCTGCTCGTTCAATTCCAAGTTCGTCCGCTTTTTCTTGTGTCAGTGAACGCGACCATGCAATTACGTGCATTCCAAATGCTTTCGCACGTCGTATGAATTCCTGCCCAATCTGTCCTGTACCAATAACGCCTACCGTCTTTCCAAAAATTCCATCCGCTTTGGAATATTCGCTCTTATTCCATTTTGAATTTCGGAGATCAACAACATTGTCCGGAATTCTTCTATCAAGCGAAAGAAGCAATCCCATCGCAAGCTCGGCAACCGCAATAGAATTTTTTCCGGGACAATTTGAAACATAGATTCCCCGCGCATTCGCCGCTTTCATATCAATATTATTTACCCCCGCTCCGGCGCGGATGATGAGTGAAAGGTTTTTTGCTGTTGAAATACAATCCGCATGAACTTCTGTGGAACGAACAACGAGAACATCAACATCGTCAATCGCGCCGGCAAGTTCTTCCGCTTTTAGTTTTGGTTTGTTAACCACCTGCACGCCAAGTGCGGTAAGATTATCAATTGTCTGTTGTGGAAGTGAATCTGCTAAGAGAACTTTCATACTATTTTTTTCCTTTATGAAATGAACAGAGTAACGAGAATAGGTATTGCTAAAATGTACGTTCTTTTTGCCGTTGCATCAAATCTTATTACATCCCAAAATTTTCAGACACAACATCAACCACTACAATATAACAACGGCGAGGAATGTCCCTCGCCGTTGTCGAAATTGTTTATTTGCATAAAGTGATTAAACCACTTTTGAAACAGCCACGATATCTTCGCCTATTTCGTACAAAAACTCAGGGCTAAAATCAGCGCCATTTTCCCAAACAAGTGTATCAAGTTCGGCGTTGAATTTTCCCGTTTTGAAATATTCAATATTCCGTAACGGTTGAAAGATTTCGCCATCCAAATAATTTTTCAGGTTTACTTTCTTTGAAATTCCGTCATTGAATTCTATTTCAAAACAAAATCCACTGACATATTTTGCATCTGTAATGTATCGCATA
>JANONI010000010.1:0-28234 GCA_031420755.1 Bacteroidota bacterium
CAGAAAAGATTAGCCACGAATTACACGAATGTTAAGGAAAATATGCGTATGCATGTCCGAAGGACTCTTCGAGCTTCGCATTGTTTTTCACTTCGTGGCATGAAATCAATATCAATTATTATTACAGTACTAACTTTTTCCCAAACTAATTATTAACTGATGAGTCTGCTCTAAAAAGGTATTGTTAAGAAAAAAATTGTCAAATCTAAACTGAATTCGATAACTAGAAATTGAAATTAGGAATGTTTAAATTACAGGAGCGTTCAACTTTTTAATTATTTTAAGGACACAAATTTATATTTTAAATGTTTTAATTCGTGTAATTCGTGGCAAATACGAAGCTTACATACGTAAGGGACGACTAATTACAAAAAACAGACTGAGTAGTTACAAAAATTCAATACACACATGAAGATTCCATTCTCGTATAACATTCGAAATTTATGGACGCGGCGATTGACCACAACGCTTACCGTTGGCGGTATTGCGCTTGTTGTTTTTGTTTTTGCAGCAGTGCTGATGCTGGCGCAGGGCATAGAAGATACATTGGTGGCAACAGGTTCTAATGATAATGTCATCATCATCCGGAAAAGTTCTCAAAGCGAACTCATGAGTGCGGTAAGCAGGGATCAGATCGGTATCATCTCAACGTTTCCCGAAGTCGGCATTACACCAGAAGGAAAAGCGTTCGCAACATCCGATGTTGTTACGATGATCAATCTCAGCAAGAAGCAGTCGAACGATATGGGAAATATTTCTGTCCGCGGTATCTCCGCAGGCGCATTCACGCTGCGTCCACAGGTGACAATGAAAGAGGGACGATGGTTCCAGCAAGGCACGAACGAGATCGTTGTGGGAAATAAAATCCATGAACAATTCAATAATGTTGAAATCGGACAAGAAATAGAGATCGGCTCAAAGCGGTGGAACATTGTTGGAGTGATGGATGGAGGCAAGACGGGATTTGCTACGGAAATTTGGGCTGATGCCGATAATATTATGAGCGAATTCAACCGCGGAACAACTTTTTCGTCATACACATTCAAACTAAAAAATCTTAATGACTACGAAACGATCAAAATAAAATTGGAAACAGAACAGCGGCTGCAAGATCTTGATGTAAAACGGGAACAGGATTTCTATCTTGAACAATCAAAATTTATGGTTGCGTTTATAACATGGTTAGGACTTTTTATCACAATCGTGTTCAGCGCAGGCGCAATGATCGGAGCAATGATTACAATGTATGCATCGGTTGCAAATAGAACGGTGGAAATAGGAACACTGCGCGCATTAGGATTTCGGCGGAGAAGCATTCTTACGGCATTCTTAATTGAGGCACTGTCGCTTTCATTCATCGGCGGAATCATCGGTTTATTCTTTGCGTCGTTTATGGAATTCGTGTCGTTCTCAACAACAAATTTTGGTTCGTTTTCCGAACTTGCATTCGGATTTTCGTTGAATCTTAACGTTGTCCTTTGGACGCTTAGTTTTTCTCTGTGTATGGGATTTGTCGGCGGATTTTTACCGGCGGTTCGCGCTTCTCGTATGAACATTATTAACGCATTACGGGCATCATAAAAAATAAAAGATATAGAGTAAGGGAATCAAAACTATGGCAACAAAAATTATCGTCAATAATAACGGAAGCTTTCGAGTAGAAGGTGAAGATATAGAATTGTTTGATGCAAACGGAAATCGGTACGGACTTAACGGACGCACAAAGATTTCTCTGTGTCGATGCGGATTGAGCAAAACAAAACCATTCTGCGACTCATCGCACAAGACAAGCGGATTCCAATCTGTTTGCGAAGCGTACGAAATGCCGCCAATCGTTCCGAAAGTGTAATATTTTTGTAACTACTCAGCGAATTTTCTTATGCCACAGATTACGCAGATTTTCAAAGAAAATATTTTGTGTTCCTAATCTGTGAACTCTGTGGCAACGATTTTTTTCTCAATGTTTTAACAGAAAGTTTTTAGAATACTAACTACGCTGAGCAGTTACATATTTTTTATATAGCACAATCACAAAAGGTTGGGGGATACGGGACCTTTTTCTTTTTCAGGAAAATGATTCAACGGTACCAACATCCCCGAAATCTCAACTCGTCCGCCTCTGGCGGAAGATTTCGGGGATGTGTTTTGTATAAGGGCATCTCTAAAAACTATCAAATCAATGTCATTCTCTACGAGTTGTAGACCGAGCGACCTGCCCGCTCAACGAGTCGAGTCTTCGACCAGCGGTCAGGCGGGAGCGAGGAATCTTGTTTTTAATTGTGAAGAGAAAAACGAGATTCCTTGTCGCTTCGCTTCTCGGAATGACAAATCAACACAGTTTTTAGAGATGCCCATAAATAATTTGTACATTTATCAACAACAATATTTATGATTGAGAATTATATGAAACACATCTTTAATATTATTTGCATTCTCTCCTTGTTCGCTCTTACCGCAAACGCTCAGCAGAATACCCGAACACTTGAAGTAAAAGGGAGCGGCACCTACAAAGCAATGCCGGATATCGGCGTACTAACGATTGAAGCAACAATCATCAATTCAAAATTTGCAGAGGCAGTGAAAGGACTTAACGCAAAGACCGAACTGCTGATTGCTCAACTACAGATGATCGGATTCAAAAAGGAAGCGATCAAAACCACCGATTTTAGTGTAATGAAAAACATGGTGTGGGAGAACAACAAAAATGTTGAGAAGGGATACATTGCGCTGCAACATATCACGGTAGAATTTCCAAATACAAAAGAGAAGATCGGAGCGATCATCACTTCATTTATGAACAGCGAAAACGATGTTCGATTCTCATTCAATTTCATTCTCTCATCAGAAAAAGAGAAGCGGGTGAACGACGCGCTGCTGATACTTGCCATCGGCGATGCGCAATCTCGCGCCGAACTTATTGCAACGACAGCAAAACAAAATCTTGGCGCAATTCATCACATCACGTACGGAACACAGAATGCTGTTCCGATGTACAAATCAGCAATGATGATGAACCGAGGCAATCAAGACGAACAATCGCTCGGTTTTGACGTGAAAGAAATGACATTTACCGATGACGTAACGATTGTTTGGGAATTGAAATAAAACTGTTTTCTTATTGACGGTTCTCAAAATCCATAGGAATGACATTGATTAACTTATGTTACGCAGAAAGCTATATCACCCCTATCCGAAGGATGCTTCGCACGGGGTTTGATCGGATCGCTTTTTATGTCTTACTACAAATATTTCGCTCCTAACGGAGCTTTTTTCAGTTAGAAAATATGAATGAATTGTTTGAACTTTGCTAACACAATCCCGTAGGGATGAAATATTTGTAACGTTAATTCACACGAGTTCTTTCAAACTCCGTTAGGAGTGACATATAAAAAAAATAGTGTTGATCATCTATAAACTACATTTTGCGTAAGGTGAGTGATTAACTAATTCTGCCTACGGCTCGTAGAGAGAACCGCCCTTGTATAAACCGAATGAGCGGCTGCACAGTATGAAGCAACCAATCAATTTTGTATATTATGGCAGCAATAACAAAACAGAAATATTTATGAAAAAACATTTCCTGCTCTTTCTCTTTTCTCTGACCCTTATTTCCGAAAGAACTTTTTCTCAAGATTCTACTGCCGCAACAAATGTTCCGTTGAATTATCAATCGATTGGTTTTCAAGTAAGTTTTGTCTCCGCAGTGGGGATTGCATACGGATTTAACGAGAAAACAGCTATCGCGCATTGTTCAGCGGCGGATTGCTGACCGATAATGGAAAAACATATTTTTCAGTAAGATTTGATTATCAAAAGGAATTAACGACTACACAGAGTTTTCGGGTATTCATTGGTCCATCCGTGGGAACAAGAGGGGCAACATTTGAGAAACCAACTCCGCGAATTGCTTTGGGAACCGGATTAGAAGTCCCCTTATCAGGAAACGGAATTTTTCAAAATATCACCGACGGTGCAACCGTGTATTATCCAACATTCTTTTTTCTAAGTAAAAATATTTCATTTGCCGGCGGAATATTTCTTTTGTATAATTTTTGAGAACAGCAATTACACCATTTAATAGGATTACATCTTGTTTGAGAATTTTGTAACAAAACTAAAATCTTTCCTCGGCGCAAAACCGAAATCAGTTCTGTCCCCGAAGGCATCCATCCAAAAAGAGATGCCGAAACAGCACCAGCACGATCACAAAAAATATTCCAGCGAAAAAGGATCGGGTACACATCATCCGCGCGATCAGCGAAAGAAAGAGACGCGCGAAGAATATCGTTTGCGCCACGAACGTCAGGAAAAAGAAGGCGGTGCTCGAAATCAACAGATTCTTCAAACCGCAAATGAAGGACCAAAAAAAAATATTCCGTCCGAACCGTGGGATCACTCAACATTCAAAGTACCAGTCGTTGATGGCAAAACTCGATTTCAAGACTTCGATCTTCCGCAAGAAATTCTTCACGCAATTGCCGATCTGAATTTTCAATATTGCACTGAAGTTCAGGCGCAAACGCTTCCCATTGCTTTGCGGGGAGACGATGTAACGGCGCAGGCGCAAACGGGAACAGGAAAGACCGCCGCATTTCTTATCACTATTTTTTCGCACATCATCCGGCATCCTTTAAAAGATCAGAAGAAAGGAACACCGCGCGCATTGATTCTTGCCCCAACGCGCGAGTTGGTGATGCAGATTGAAAAAGATGCGCGTCTTCTTGGAAAATACACTCCGTGTACAGTTCTTTCCCTTGTCGGCGGAATTGATTACAACAAACAAATGCAGAATTTGAAACATGAAACGGTTGATGTCATCGTCGCAACCCCCGGACGATTGATCGATTTCAAAAAACAAAAATATGTCGATCTCGGAAAAGCGGAATTCCTTGTGATAGACGAAGCAGACAGAATGCTCGATATGGGATTTATTCCTGCGGTGCGAAGTATCGTCTTGAGCACACCGCAAAAATCCGAACGCCAAACGATGTTCTTTACTGCAACGATGAACAGCGAAGTGAAACGTCTTGCGGAATCGTGGACGAGACAAGCAATCGAAGTGACCGTTACGCCCGATACAATGGCGGTCTCTGCTATTGAACAGATTACGTACATTACCACGAAAGAAGATAAATTTCATCTTCTTTACAATTTAATGCAGCAGAAACATTTAGAGCGTGTGTTAATTTTTGTGAATCGCCGCGATGTTGGGCGTGATCTGAAAGATAAGTTGGAAACGTACGGTATTCCATGCACGTTATTATCCGGTGAAGTTGACCAGCGTCAGCGAATTAAACGGTTAGAAAATTTCCGCGAAGGAAAAGTGCGTGTGCTTGTTGCAACTGATGTTGCTTCGCGCGGACTTCATGTTGATGCAATTTCGCATGTGATCAACTACAATCTTCCGCACGATGTGGAAGAATTTGTGCATCGCATCGGACGCACAGGGCGCGCCGGCGCAACCGGAACATCCATCAGTTTTGCGGACGAAGAAGATTCATACGAAATTCCGAAGTTGGAAGAGTTTATGAAGCGCACGATCGAATGCATCCATCCCGATGAAACATTGCTCGCGCCAGTTGTCGAAATATTTCCGCGGAAAGATATGAAGAGAGAACGTCCCTCGACCAGCCGAAACGGAAACAGAGGAAGACGTCCGGGAAAAATTAAAAGACCGCCAAGAAAGCCATCGTAATTTCTTAAATCAAAGACGAAATTTTTATTGTATGTTTGTAATCCCAATTTTAAGGGAGAATTACAGTGATTTTTTCCTGCACATTCTTTATTGCTGAAGTGCATGCAAAAAGAGACTTTGTTAGTTTTTGACTTCACCTGTTATTTGCGTCTGTTGCACAAATTTAGTAAGATTAAGAAATAACAATGTGAAAGAAGGATAGTATGAACACGAACATTCAAACACGAAAAATAAATTTTGTTCAGGATTTTCTCCGCATAGAAAGTGAAGAAAGCCTTCGACATCTTGAAGTAGCATTGCACAAAGAACGTTTAGATGCGCTTGAAAAGGCGATGACAAAAACGATGACCGATGATGAACTGTATTCACTTATCGATCGAGCTGAACAAAACAGTGCTGATGGAAAACTGACGAGAGCCGATGAAGTTCTGAAACAAATAGACCGATAGCAATGAAGGTCTTTTGGACAGATACTGCATTATGGGCATCTCTAAAAACTAAAAAAATTGTCATTGAAACTGTGTAAAAACTACTTTGTAACGTCGAGCTCCGCTCGGCGGTTTTACTATTTTCATTAATTTCCCATTTTATAGCACCGACCGGAGGTCAGCGATACACTTTCGACACAGTCTCGATTCCTTTGAAATAATGACGACGGTGTTTTTAGAGATGCCCTTATATCAATTAGAAAGTGTTTTTGATTATTATTCGTTGAAAGCAAGTCCTACTGTTGCAAAACGCTTGGTCGCGTCCATAGTTAATAAAACTATAATGTTGGAATCAAACTCTACCATGGGACCCATTGAAGAATTGCTGCGGCATCGAAAAAACGAATATCGTTATATCGTTGACGGAAATTACAAAATCATTTACTGGATTGACGAACACTTTATCAAGATAGCAGCGGTATTTGATTCGCGGCAAAATCCAGAAAAATTGATGGACAACGTATAACGTTCTTCCTTACCCAAAAACCATATCTGATTAAATTTGTTTCGACCCCTTTAAATTAAACTTCTCTTTTCTATTCTCCACTGCAACCACACGGGATGCGCGAGCGCAACCGGAATCGCCATCAGTTTTGCCGATGAAGAAGATTCGTATGAGATTCCGAAGTTGGAAGAATTTATGAAACGAAAGATCGAGTGCATCTATCCCGATGAAACATTGCTTACGCCGGTTGTCGAAGTGTTTCCGCGCAAAGAAATGAAGAGAGAAAAAACTGTGTGAAGAGACGGTAATTGCAAAAGACCTTTTAAGAAGCGATAAAAGTAAAAAAACAGAACCACACTCCGAAACAGAACAACAACAAATGATATACCGAAGAAGAAAGCGAAACATGTGATTAATTTCGCCCATATTCTTTTTCGGATATAATACCGCCAATGGTGCTTCGCTACATTAAGATATTCTTCACAACAAGGCAGCTCATTTGTGTGTGAATAGTTCGCAGTTTGCGATGCGGCAATTCATTTTTAGAACTAATGCCCTGTTAGTTTTGAATATTCATCCAATGCAAGCGATGTCATTTGTTCTTTCATTTCTTTCGACATCACAACTTTATCCCAATATTTCGATTTGTCATTCTTATCCTGTTCAGAAGGTACGGCGGCAAAAAGCCCATTTTTTCCATCCGCAATTTTGAATCCTTTAATCACAATTCCTTCGGATGTTTCAACATCGAAGAACGCTTTTAAGTTGTTGGAACCGGAAAATTGCTTCATGTTAACGATCTTCATATCGCCTCCTAAATTGTAATGATGGAAAAAAGATGTATTGGTATTTATCGCTTGCGGTAAATCTAAGAATGAGAAATACGTTTGTCAAGTACTAAATAATGAAATCGCAAAAAACCTTGGAGCAACAAAGATGTCCGTTTGAATATTAGTAACAAGGATAAATAAACGAGTATTCGACTTTTTCTATTAATCATTTGTAAAGCCGCCTAACGGACTGGCTACGACCTCTACGAGCCGTAGGCCGTAGGGAACTCCGCTCAACTCTACGAGCCGTAGGCGAGTCTTCGACCAGAGGCGGACGTTCCAGCACTTTGGAAAAATAACTCCGTCTACGATCCGAATTATTAGTCCCACTGTTTTTCCAGTTCTCCCAAAGGTCTACGACCTCGTAGAGGGATGCCTTGGGCATTTGAAATATTGTCAACTATACTTCTTGACTTTTAACACAGTACCTGGTTAGGCAGGCGATTGTGGCTCATCATTCGACTCAAGCATTTTAGTATCTCTATATCCTAAAAGAATTTGACGTTCAATAGCTCCAAAGTTTTCTTGTGTAAGTGTTTTAGGTACTGTGTTTAATCCGATCAACGTTGGAATACGACTTTTTAAAGTGTGTGTAATCAATTGCGCTTCATCTTGGCTTAAAGTCCCATAATTTTCGTGTTCTTGAACTTTTTTAATTGCATCTAGATTATCTAAAAGGGATTGAAGTTCAGTTTTATTTTTATAATGCTTATGATTGATAACCCAATCCCACACTTCCTTAAATATCTGAAATAGACTTTGAGCAACTGCTACTCCCGTTTGAATACCAATATTAGTTCCACTACCAGAATCGAGAAGAACTATTTTAGATTGAGTCTTTGGATCTAATATTTTTGACAGTGCATCAAGAATCTCCCGGAGAGCATTTAAAACCTTTGAATAATAGTCTATGGTTTGTCCTTGTTCTTCTGATAACATTTCAAAAATAATATAACCACTTGCCAAGTTATCATTTTGCGATAAATCAATTGAATTGAAATATATTTCAGTATTTAATTTTGAAATAAGTTGCAATGATTTATGAAAAGTGTAAAAGGTTGAGAATCGCGAATTGTAAAAAATATCAAAAGTTGCTTTTCTACTCATAGTTTCATTAATAAGATTTGAAATACTTTGAGTAGAGTATATTGAATCAGATTTGAGATATAGAAATAATTCTTTATAGATTTCATTATTAGAAAATCTATCATAATTACTTTTTGACTCTACAAGAATTGCTGTAAGAGTAGTACCATCAAAGGTTGTATTGGTTGGTAACTAATTGTTTCGCCTGCCTAACGGACTGGAATTAAGCTGCGTTGTAACGTTCCAGCGCGTGGATTAAAAGTTTAAATGCGTTCTTTGCATCCCGCCGTTTTTTGGCGGGGATAAAAATGTGCGGTGGATAGTCCGATTCGAGCAAATTTTTTACTGTTTGAGAGATGCTCTTATATAACCGAATACTCTTTTCCTTCAATTGCTGCTCGAACAAATCCATGCGCTTTTGCCAGCCGTACGGTTGCCTCCTCATAACTCACATTTGCTTTTATCATAACAAGTGCTGTTTTTACGTGGCCATTTGCATCGGTTAGATATTGTTCTGCTTTATCATACTCCAATCCGGTAATGGTCATAACAATTTTTTTTGAACGTTCAATCAATTTTTTATTTGTCATTTGAAGATCGATCATCATATTTTCATAAATCTTTCCGAGGCGAATCATTGCGGTTGTGGTGATCATATTCAGGATCAATTTTTGAGCAGTTCCGCTTTTCATTCGAGTAGAACCCATCACCACCTCCGGACCAACTTCGGCACAGATTGCAACATCCACCGCATCCGCAAGATGTTTGTATTCCGGAAGATCAAAATTCTTACGAGGGTTGGTGGTAACATATAACGTTTTTGCACCTCGTTCTTTTGCTCGCGTCACTGCACCAATAACGTAGGGCGTGCGCATACTTGCCGCAATTCCGCAGACAACATCATTCGACCCTACTTCTTTACTATCCATATCACGACTCCCATCTTCCGGTTTGTCCTCCGCTCCTTCAACAGCACGAAACATTGCTCCCTCCCCACCCGCAATAATTCCCTGCACCATATCAAACGGAACGCCAAACGTTGGAGGACACTCGCTTGCATCAACAACCCCTACTCGTCCGCTTGTTCCGGCTCCGACATAGATTAATCTTCCGTTCTTTAAGAATGCTTTTACTACTAATTCAACAGCTTGTGCGATGTAAGGGATTTGAGTTTCCACTGCAACCGCTATCTTTTTGTCTTCGCTGTTTATGATAGAAAGAATTTCAGAGATTGACCGAGCATCAATATCCATTGAATTTGGATTTCGTTGTTCGGTAGAAATTTTTTGAAGTTGTTGAAATAATTCTTTTGTAGACATCTTCTATTTTTTCTTTATCCAGTTTTCAATACGTACGTTGGGAATACGTGAAAAATGGTTATCGTTAGTAAGTAAAATTAAATTACGATTAATTGCTTGTGCGGCGATGAGTGTATCAAATTCTCCTATCGGTGTACCTGCCTGTCTTAATTTAGATTGAATGTATCCATAAGCGCGAGCATCTTCTTCATTAAACGTCAGCAGCGTAAACTGGGATAAAAATTTCAGTATCGTGACTCTGTTGCTTTCTTGTTGTTCGCTGTTACTAATACCAAACTCTAATTCAGCAACCGAAATAACAGAAACTGAAAAATCTTCCGTAGAAAAAGAATTAAACTTCTTCCGAAGCACCTCATCTCGTTTCTTTAATAAATAGATACAAATGTTCGTGTCTATCAGATACTTCATAAGCGGATGCGTCTTCGCTGTTTTCCTTGTCGGGGACGTTTCAACTCCGGAATTGATCCCATACTATCATTGAAAGATTTCCACGGATCATCCTTCGGAATGAGAACAATAATTCCACCCATATCCTTAATATATACTTCATCGGATTTGAACCGGAGATTTTTAGGAAGCCGTACTGCTTGACTTCCGCCATTAGGGAATATTTTTGCTGTTTGCATTGTGTGACACCTCGTGTTTGTGTATACAAATGTATATACTTTTTTATGGAAACACAAATATTCAATACAGCAGTAAGAGTTTGTCCTTTATTTGAGCGTACTCGTATAACCATTACCATGCTTCAATGTTTTACGGTTGCTATAATAAGTTTTTTTTCAAGATTATCAAATTCTTCGCTGCCGGAAAATGTTAACGGTATGCTTTGAAGCGAGATTGATGGAAAATTATTCCTTGCCATTTTTTCTTCTTCTGTAGTCTCTATTCCTTTGAACGTAATTAATGATGGGGCAGAAATAGAAAGTTTCTCTTGTCCAACATTCTCTCCTTTTGTTTGTTTAAGAAAAGGAATTCCCCATTCCAACAAGTTAGAAAGATTACTGACCGAACGCATGACCACCGCATCAAACGAATGGCGATAAGGTTTCCTTTGATTCAACTCCTCTGCTCGTCCACAAACGGTTTGTACATTTTTTAATTGCAAGGAATCAACCATTGATTGAACACAGACGATCTTTTTCTGAGTCGAATCAAGCAGCGTGAACGAACATTCCGGCAATAAAATGCTAAGAGGAATTCCTGGTAAACCGCCGCCTGTGCCGAGATCTAGAATGTTCATACCAGATCGAAACTTAATTCTAAACAACAGTGAAAGAGATAACGCAATATGCCCTTTCCAGAGATTGTCTTCATTCTTTCTCGAAACGAGATTGATCCTCTTGTTCCAGTCTAAAAGCAGCGTTTTGAACGAATAAAGACAGCGAATTTGTATATCCGTTATACCAACACCATTTTTCTTACACAATGTATACAGCCAGAGTTCTTCGTCGTTCATTGTTTCACGTGAAACGGTTATTGGTAGGTCGGCGTTAACGCCGACCTACTGAAATTTGTTGAGATTCAAGTTGTTTAAGAAAAATACTTATTACGGAAACATCAGAATTTGTTACGCCGGCAATTCGAGATGCTTGCCCGATTGTACGAGGACGAATGCGATGAAGTTTTTCTTTTCCTTCCGCGCTTAACGAAGATATTTTTGTATAGTCAAAATGTTCAGGAATAAGATGTTCTTCAAATTTTGCGAAGCGATTGATTTGTTCATTCTGTCGCTGAATGTATCCTTCGTATTTCATGTCAATTTCTACTTGTTGATTAATATCGGGACGCGCCAGATTCAATTTTATTTTTTCATCTGTAATAAGTTCAACCACATCCATTGCGGTGATGTTTGAACGTCGAATAATTTTTGAAAGAACATCGTTTTCAGTAATCGTAGTTTCATTTTTCTTTTCCAGCAAGTGGTTTACATTAATCGGAGAAATTGTTGTTGTTTTAAGATAGGCAATAGTTTCTTCAACCAGTCTCTCCTTTTCATCTAATCGCTCAACAAGCTCCCTTGAGATCAATCCAATTTCATTTCCCATTCTCATTAAACGCCGGTCTGCATTGTCCTGTCGCAGGAGCAACCGATATTCTGCACGCGAAGTAAACATTCGATACGGTTCGTCTGTTGATTTGTTGATCAAGTCGTCAACCATAACGCCAAGGTACGCATCGCTTCGCTGTAGAATAAATGATTTTCTTTTTTGCACTTTCAGCGCGGCATTTATTCCTGCCAACAACCCCTGTCCCGCCGCTTCTTCATATCCCGATGTTCCATTGATTTGTCCCGCAAAGAATAATCCCGAAACCTTTTTTGTTTCAAGTGTATGATGTAATTGATGTGGTGGAAAATAATCATACTCAACCGCGTAACCCGCACGCAACATCTTTACATTTTCTAATCCGACAATAGAACGAAGACCCTCGTATTGAATTTCTTCAGGGAGACTTGTTGAGAATCCATTTACGTAGACCACATTCGTATTATATCCTTCAGGTTCCAAAAAAATCTGGTGACGATCTCTTTCTGCAAATCTAAAAATTTTGTCTTCAATGGATGGACAATATCGTGGACCAATACCTTTTATTCTACCCGTGAACATTGGTGAACGATCAAATCCTTTTTCCAAAATCTTGTGAGTGGCTACATTTGTGTATGTTAAATACATTGGAATCAAACGGTTTGTAATTTTATCTGTCTGATAGGAAAATGGAATTGGCGGGTCGTCACTATTTTGAATTTCAGTTTTCGATAAATCTATGCTTTTAAGATCAACCCTTGGAGGTGTTCCCGTTTTTAGTCTTCCGGAAGAAAAACCTAATGCGTGTAGAGACTCAGTTACACCTTTTGCCGGTGCTTCGCCAAATCTACCACCGCTTCTATTTTTTTCGCCAGTGTGCATTAAGCCATTAAGAAATGTTCCCGCACAAAGCACCATGCTATTACATCCTATTTCATGGTTTTGAAAAGTTAAAATTCCTTTAAGAGTGTTTTTTTCAACCAATATTTCAGCAACGGAATCTTCAAGAACATCAAGATTGTTATGAGTTAATACCCTTCGTTGAGCATCATTGGAATACCAATCTCTATCATTTTGGCTGCGAGGCGACCAAACGGCAGGACCTTTTGATTTATTCAGCATCTTAAACTGGATACCGGTTGTGTCTGCAATTTTACCCATTTCTCCACCGAGAGCATCAATCTCTCTTACTAAATGACCTTTAGCGGTTCCGCCAATTGCTGGATTACAAGACATGCGCCCAATAGCACCGGACTTTAAGGAGATTAATAGTGTTGAACAGCCCATCTTTGATGCAGCTAACGCAGCTTCGATACCGGCATGCCCGCCGCCAACAACCACAACTTCATAATATTTATTTGGGTTACTTACCAGCATATTGTTTCACGTGAAACATCGTTTCACTTCCCTATACAAAACTTTCCAAAAATATTATTTAATATGTCATCTGGCGTGGTTATCCCGATTATTTCTCCAAGATAGTTTAACGAATCTCTCAAATCAACAGCAGCGAAATCGCCTCCCAAGCCATTGGAAATGGTCTCTTTTGCCTTTTGTAAAGAATTCAAAGCTGAAGTTAACGCCTTTTTATGGCGAATGTTGGTGATTACAATTGAACTTGAAGTGGAATCATGATTTGGTATTGACAAGGCAATAAGCTCTTTCTTCAAATGATCAATTCCGGAATGCAGTTTACACGATATTTCTACCGAGTGTTTAATATCTAAATCAGCAATTGAAAATGATTCGTCTTTAATATCAATTTTATTGATACAGGTTAAAATGGGAACTAGTTTATCAATCGAGGAATTTATTTGCTCAAGTAATAGTATATCCTTTTGAGAAACCTTATGAGAACTATCAATAATGAAGAGTGCAACGTCTGCCTGTTTGAGACTATGTAAAGTTCTACGAATTCCCTCTTGCTCAATAGTATCAAAAGATTCTCGTAATCCTGCAGTATCAAAAAAAACAAATTCTATTCCATCAAGAATGATACTTTCTTCAATTACATCACGCGTTGTTCCGGCAATTTCACTTACAATTGCCCTCTCCTCATCAAGCAAGATATTCAGCAAACTCGATTTTCCTGCGTTTGGTTTTCCGATTAATGCTACCCGAACACCCTCTCTCACCAACTTGCCGGATGAATAACTTTCGGATAATTTTATAATCTCTGTTTCAACAGATTCTATTTTTTTAATGACATCTTCCCTGCTTGCAAGTTCAATTCCCTCTTGTGAAAAATCCAATTCAAGCTCTAATAGCGAACAAAGATTGAGTAATTGGTTCCGAAGCTCATTTACATAGTTTGAAAGACGACCACTTAATTGCATAACAGAAGCTTTGTGAGATTTTTCGGAACGAGCATGAATGATATCTGCGACAGCCTCAGCTTGAGCAAGATCTAATTTTCCGTTTAAGAAAGCGCGTTGCGTAAATTCTCCCGGCTTTGCAGGGATAGCACCCGCAGAGTATATCAGTGATAGAATCTTTTGAGCGACAAAGTATCCGCCATGAGAACTTACTTCAATCACATCTTCGCCGGTATAAGAATTTGGACTGCGAAAAAGTGAAACAAGAACCGTGTCTACAATTGACGAACCGTTAGTATCCTTGATAACTCCGTAATGGATTGTGTGCGAAGAAGCATAAAGAAGATTGATGCTGCCTTTAAAAACAGAATTTATAATTGGAAAAGAATCACGCCCGCTAATCCTTATAACGGATATACCACCAATTCCAATTGGAGTAGCGATTGCAGCGATCGTATGTTGGGAAAATGGATTCATAGAACAAAATTTTTCTAAGATACGAATATTTTTCTTGACAACGGAATGAAAAGTTGTATCTTATATATGTGTAACCCAGTTGCACTTTTAACGTAACCAACAAAAGAATGCCCGCATACAACAAACATACAGCTAACAGTTTGAATCGCTCACGCGTTTGCGCTGTTGCTGTACCGGTGGCTCTCCTTCCGTTTAGCGGCATTATTATTCTTTTGGGAATTACTTTTGCTATTCTACGCCTAACTATTATTGGCTAAGAATACCAGAGGTTACTCCCCAAAAAGACATCACAAAAAATTCACCACGAAACACGTGAGAAAATAATACAGGGCGTAATCTCTGAACCGAGGTTGTGTATCTTATTATTATTTTTTTAGGTGTCTTATGACTCAACAAACAAATTCTCCACAGCGACAAATGACAGGCGCGGAAATCTTTGTCCGTTCATTGATCGAAGAAAAAGTCGAAATTGTTTTTGGATATCCCGGCGGTGCCGTTATAGGAATTTATGACGCGCTTCATGATATTTCTGATATCAAACATATTCTTACACGTCACGAACAAGGTGCAGTGCACGCTGCCGAAGGATATGCAAAAGCAAGCGGAAGACCCGGTGTTGCGCTGGTAACATCCGGACCGGGCGCGACCAATACTGTAACCGGAATTGCGGATGCTTATATGGATTCAATTCCTATTGTAGTGTTCACCGGACAAGTTGCGTTGAAACTTATTGGTAACGATGCTTTTCAAGAAGCTGATATTGTAGGCATTACCAGACCGATTACAAAACACAGTTATCTTGTTCGCGATGTACATGAACTTGCCGCAACTATCAAAGAAGCATTTTATGTTGCAACAACCGGTCGTCCTGGTCCGGTGCTTGTCGACCTTCCCAAAGATGTGATGGCGACAAAAACAATTTTTAATTATCCCAAGAGCGTAAAAATGCGTTCGTATCAACCACACGTTGATGGAAACCAGAAACAATTAGATAAAGCGGTCGCATTAATTTCAAAATCTAAACGTCCGGTGCTGTATGTTGGCGGAGGAGTGATCCTTTCCAACGCTGCAGAAGAATTGAAAAAGTTTGCACACAAAACTAAAATTCCTGTAACAACAACGCTGCATGGACTTGGCGCATTTCCTGAAACCGATGAACTTTCGCTTGGAATGCTGGGAATGCATGGAACATGGTATTCAAACACCGCAGTAAATTATTGCGATCTGTTGATTGCGGTTGGCGCGCGATTTGATGACAGGGTTACCGGGAAGACGGATGCATTTGCTCCTGAAGCGAAGAAAATTCATATCGATATCGATCCATCAAACATCAGCAAAAATGTTAAAGTGGATGTTCCAATTGTGGGGGATGTCAAGCGGGTGTTGCAGCAACTGCTTCCTTCGGTGAGCACGCTTGACACCAAAGATTGGATTCAAACAATTAAGAATTGGAAAGAAGAACATCCTCTTCGGTATAATAATGGAAAATATATTCGAATGCAGCATGTGATACAGAAAATTTCTGAAATGACAAAAGGGAGGGCGGTGATGGTGAGCGATGTTGGTCAGCATCAAATGTGGATGGCTCAGTTCTATCAATACATGCATCCGCGAACCCATTTAACTTCCGGCGGACTTGGCACGATGGGATTTTCACTTCCAGCTTCGATCGGTGCGGCGTTTGCCAGAAAAGATTTTCCAATTGTTTCAATTAGCGGAGACGGCGGAATTCAAATGAACATTCAAGAATTAGCGACGATCCGTGAATATAATGTTCCCGTAAAGATTATTATTCTGAATAATGGTTATTTAGGAATGGTGAGGCAATGGCAGGAATTATTTTGGCGTAAACGGTATTCTCATGTGGAAATGTTGAGTCCGGATTATGTTAAAGTTGCGGAAGCGTACGGTATTCCGGGATTTCGCGCGACAATAACAAGTGAAGTTGACGATGTGATAAAACAATTATTTGCAACGGATGGACCGGCATTAGCAGAATTCAAAGTTGTGAAAGAAGACAATGTCTATCCAATGATTCCGGCGGGGCAGACATATCACGAAATTATAGACATACCAGATGAACAATCTACACCGATAGAAGGTGAACAAGAAACAGAGATTGAATTAGTAACCATTTCCAAAGGATAAACAATGAGTGAAACAACAGAACAATCAATCGTACAATCACCGCGAAAACACACCGTTTCGATACTATTGGAAAATAAGTTTGGCGCATTAAACCGAGTAGCAGGAATGTTTTCTGCCAAAGGATATAATCTTGAAAGCATCACCGTTGGACCGACAGAAGATAGTTCCGTTTCAAGAATGACGATTGTTACTCGCGGTGATGATGCGATTATAGAACAGATTATTAAACAGTTGAACAAGTTGATTGATACGCTTAAAGTTGTTGATTTGACGTACGATAGTTTTATGGAGCGCGAACTTGCCCTTATTAAAATTGCAACAACTCCGGAGAATCGTTCTGAAATTATGCAGGTGGTAGAAATTTTTCAAGGAAAAATTATTGATATCAGTCATAAAACAATCACCGTTGAAGCGACGGGAAGCGGGCAAAAAGTAGATGCAATTATTAAAATGCTAAAGCCGTTTCATATAAAAGAAATTGCCCGCACCGGACGTGTTGCGTTAAAGAGAGAGTTTGTTGGAGAAGTATAACGTTTATCATTCAAAAGAATATAATGGATAGCCAAACATTTCAAAAATTTCCGCTCTACAATCCAAATTTTGAACACGATGCGTGCGGAATGGGTTTTGTTGCCAATATTAATGGCACCAAAAGTAATCGAGTACTAAAGCTGGCGATTAAAGGAGTGTGTAATGTTTCTCATCGCGGGGCGGTGGATGCGGATGAGCAGACAGGAGATGGCGCGGGAATATTAACACAAATACCACATTCTCTTTTTATGAAGGAAGTGTCCGGATTGTCATCAATGGTACAATCCTACGAAGATCTGGCGGTTGGAGTAATGTTTTTACCGAATGAGCAGGAAGCATTAGTAAAAAGTAAACAGGTGATAGAAAATATTGTTCGAAAACGCCAATTGCATTTTTTACTGTGGAGAACCGTTCCAACCGATTCGTTTTTTCTTGGAGACAAAGCCGCGGCAACGCAGCCGAACATTCAGCATGCGTTAATTGGTAAACCGGCAAAAATGTCGAACGAAGTATATGAACGCACACTCTACATTACTCGCAAAGAAATAGAGAAAGAAGCAGTTACACAAAATCTTTCTCTTTATATAGCATCATTGTCATCTCGCACAATTATTTATAAAGGATTGCTCACGCCATCTGTTCTGGAAAAATTTTATATCGATCTTCAGCATCCCGATTATCAAACGGCGATAGCGGTATTTCACCAACGATTCAGCACCAACACGTTTCCGAAATGGGAGCTTGCGCATCCGTTCAGATTACTTGCTCATAACGGCGAGATCAATACGATTCAAGGAAACAGGAATTGGACAAAGGCACGTGAAGCAGAACTGTCTTCTGAATTGTGGGGCGATGATATAGAATTTATTAAACCGATCATTCGTACAGGAGGAAGCGACTCCGCAAATCTTGATAACGCGCTTGAAGCATTGTCAATGTCCGGAAGAAATATTTTACACTCAATGTTAATGCTTGTTCCCGAAGCATGGAATTCATCGTATCGAGTGGAACCGTATGTGCGCGGATTTTTTGAATATCATGAATGTTTCAGCGAACCGTGGGACGGACCTGCCGCACTTGTCTTCAGCGATGGAAAAATTGTTGCTGCATCGCTTGATCGAAACGGGCTGCGTCCGGCGCGATATAAAGTAACGGACGATGGTTTCGTGATTCTATCTTCGGAAGTCGGGGCGGTAGATGTTGATGATGCGAAAGTTGTGAAGAAGGGAAAACTTGGTCCCGGACAAATGATTGCGGTCGACACCGAAAACAAAATAGTGTTGCGCGATTACGATATCAAAAAAAATCTTTCACAACAAAAACCGTACGCCGATTGGGTGAAGGAACATTTGTATCGTTTACATGAACATATCACCAATCCCGAAAAATCAACACCACAGTTTACTACGGAACAATTATTGCGTCTGCAATTATCCAACGGATACAGTGCTGAAGAATTACACTTGATCTTTGCACCAATGATTGCAGAAGCAAAAGAACCGGTTGGTTCAATGGGAGACGATGCGACCATTGCGGTATTATCCCGTCAGCCAAAATCGCTCTCATCATATTTTCGTCAGCAGTTTGCACAGGTAACGAATCCGCCGATCGATCCGATCAGGGAAAAATCAGTAATGTCATTAACGGGAAAATTGGGGAACAGACGAAATTGGTTTGGTGAAACACCGGAGCATGCAAAATTAGTTCAACTCAACTCGCCATTCTTGTTCGACAATGAACTTGAAGCTCTGACAAACATTAGCGATGAAAAATTCACTTCAGCAACACTTTCGGTATTATTCTCTGTTGAACAAGGTGTTGGTGGTGCCGAGGAACGATTAACTCGGTTATGTACAGAAGCAGAACGTGCCGCCGACGAAGGGAAATATCTTGTGGTGCTTTCCGACAGAGGGATTGATGAAAAAAATGCCGCACTTCCGATGCTGCTTGCCGTTGGTGCGGTGCACAATCATCTTATCCGTACTCAAAAACGATTGAAGTTGAGTGTTGTAACGGAAACTGCAGAAGCGCGTGAAGTACATCATTTTGCAACGCTGATCGGTTATGGAGTTAATGCGATCAATCCATATCTTGCGTTGCAAACAATCCGCAGAATGGTGGAATCAAAAGGAGAGAGTGAGGAAATAGTTGAATCATCATTCAAGAATTTTAAAACGGCGATTGAAGCCGGAATTCTGAAAACGATGGCGAAGATGGGAATTGCACTTGCCGGAAGTTACCGCGGAGCACAGATCTTTGAAGCGCTTGGATTACACCGCGATGTTGTAGATAAATATTTTACCGGAACACCATCCCGTATCGGCGGACTTGGATTTACCGAGATCATCACCGAAGCGATTGATCGACATTCAAACGCATTTGCATCAGAACATAAAACGCTTGTTGATAACGGTGTCTATCGTTTCAAGAAGAATGGAGAATTGCATGCGTGGTCTCCGGATTCGCTGCGTGCAATGCAGCAATTCAGAAAAAATGCTTCAAAAGAAAATTATTCACATCTCACAAAAGCGCTGAACGACCATGAGCCGATTACATTAAAAGATCTGATGCGGTTTAAATCTTCCCGCAAACCAATTTCGCTTGAAGAAGTTGAATCTGCGGAAGAAATTATGAAACGATTTACCACGGCGGCAATGTCTCTCGGCGCGCTTTCTCCTGAAACGCATGAAACCATTGCGATTGCAATGAATCGTATTGGCGGAAAAAGTAACAGCGGTGAAGGGGGAGAAGATCCGGCGCGTTTCAAAACGAAAGCGAATGGAGATTCCGCGAACAGTGCAATTAAACAGATTGCTTCAGCGCGATTTGGTGTAACCGCCGAATATCTTGCAAGCGCAAAAGAAATTGAAATTAAAATGGCGCAGGGAGCAAAACCTGGAGAAGGGGGACAACTTCCCGCGTATAAAGTTTCGATTGAGATAGCGCGATTGCGAAAATCAATGCCCGGCATACAGTTGATATCGCCGCCGCCGCATCACGATATTTATTCCATCGAAGATCTTGCGCAGTTGATCTACGATCTGAAACAAGTAAATCCGCGCGCAAAAATATGTGTAAAACTAGTTAGTGAAGCGGGTGTTGGAACAATTGCGGCTGGTGTTGCAAAAGCTGGTGCGGACATTATTTTAATTTCCGGACATGAAGGGGGAACAGGCGCTTCTCCGTGGAGTTCAATCAAAAATGCGGGAAGCTGTTGGGAGCTTGGCGTTGCCGAAGCTCAACAAGTGTTGCAATTGAACGGATTGCGTAAACGAATAACGTTGCGTACGGATGGCGGATTTAAAACAGGACGAGATATTTTGATCGGCGCAATGCTTGGTGCCGAAGAATTTAATTTTGGAACGGCAGCATTGATCGCTATTGGGTGTAAATACGTTCGTCAGTGTCATTTGAATACGTGTCCGGTTGGAATTGCAACACAAGATGAAATTTTGCGAAAGAAATTCGACGGAAATCCTGATCAATTAGTGCAGTATCTTTGCGCAGTTGCAGAAGATGTTCGTGCGCAATTAGCGCAATTGGGTTTCCCTTCGTTGAACGAAATTATTGGTCAAACAAATCTGCTTGAACAAAAAGAAATTGCTAATCATCCCAAGGCAAACACCGTTGATCTTTCGGCAATTCTTACGCCGCCGGATACACGCAGCGAACAGCAGCGGCGTGTCTATCAGCGCAGCAAAAAAGTGGATAAACCGTTGGACGATATTATTTTGATCGACGTAAAGGATTCGATACGAGATAAAGTTCCGATTAAAAAAACATATACGATCCGAAATACCAATCGTTCTGTCGGAACTAAATTATCCGGTCAGATCGCTTATCAATATGGCGATGCGGGATTGCCCGAGGGAACAATCAATCTCACATTCAAAGGAAGTGCAGGACAAAGTTTCGGCGCATTCCTTGTGAATGGAATTCATCTCACGCTTATCGGTGAATCGAATGATTATGTCGGAAAAGGAATGTGCGGCGGAGAGATTGTTATTGCTCCCGCAGTGAAAAAAGAAAATGCGGCGCAGAATGTTATTGTTGGTAACACAATCATGTACGGCGCAACCGGCGGACGAACATTTATTAACGGGCGAGCGGGCGAAAGATTTTGTGTGCGTAATAGCGGCGCTCTTGCGGTTGTTGAAGGTGTTGGCGACCACGGCTGTGAATATATGACGAATGGAACTGTTGTTGTGCTTGGAACGGTCGGAAAAAATTTCGGCGCGGGAATGACGGGCGGCGTTGCGTATGTCTTCGATTCAGATGGAAATTTCAAAGAACGGGTCAACAAACAATTGGTAACGCTGCATCGGCTGCATGATGAGGACGATGAGAAATTTCTGCAATCCATCATCTATCAACATCTTGATCTGACCGACAGCGCGCGTGCGAACGAATTGCTGAAGGGCTGGAAAGATTTCCGGTATAATTTCTGGAAAGTTGTTCCGACAGCGATGCTGCAGAAGAAAAAAGAAACAAACGATGCGCTGGATGTTGCAAAAGAGGAAGAAGAAACTGGAAAAAACATGTAAGAAGGGAAAAGATAGAAGTAAAAAGTTAAAAGTTAAAAGTTAAAAGTAAGAAGTAGAGACATCTGAAAAACTCTCGAGTAATGTCATTGCGAGACGTTCTTTGTCGAAGCAATCTTGTTTTTTGGTTTGTTTTAGGAAGATTACTTCGTCGCTTCGCTCCTCGCAATGACTTTTTCAGAAGTCTCAAGTAAGAAGTAAGATATAAAAATTAAAAAATAATTAAAATCGTAAGCCACTGACCAGCCCGCTGTGCTTTCTGGCGGGTTCACAGATTATTTAAAAATTCTTTGTGTCTCTGTGTCTTAGTGGTAAAGAATAAAGGAGAAACAAATGGCACAAATAAATTTTGGTGGAACAGTTGAAGAAGTTGTAACCCGCGAAGAATATCCACTCGAAAAAGCAAAAGAATTTTTAAAGAATGAAGTGATTGCGATCCTCGGTTATGGTCCGCAAGGCTATGGACAATCATTGAATATGCGCGATAACGGCATCAATGTTATTGTCGGTCAACGCAAAGGGGGACAAGGATGGAACGATGCAATTCGTGACGGCTGGGTGGAAGGAAAAAATCTTTTTCCAAATATTGAAGAAGCAATTCAAAAAGGAACGATCGTTCAATATCTACTTTCAGATTCAGGTCAAAAACAGATGTGGGACGTGGTAAAGAAGAATTTGAAAAAAGGACAAGCGTTATATTTTTCACACGGATTTTCCATTGTGTTCAAAGATCAAACCAACATTATTCCTCCGGCAGATGTGGACGTTGTTCTCGTAGCGCCAAAAGGAAGCGGCCGCACGGTGCGTAGTAATTTTCTTGCCGGAAGCGGTATCAACGCCAGTTTTGCGGTATTTCAGGATGCGACAGGAAAAGCTCGTGAACGTGCGATTGCGTGCGGTATAGCGATCGGTTCGGGATATTTATTCCCGACAACATTTGAAAAAGAAGTAATGTCCGACCTTACCGGTGAGCGCGGAGTGCTGATGGGTGCAATTGCCGGATTGATGAAAGCGCAATATGATGTTCTTCGCCAGATGGGACATTCGCCGAGTGAAGCGTTTAATGAAACGGTTGAAGAAGCTACACAAAGTCTTTATCCGCTTGTCGGCAACCATGGAATGGATTGGATGTTCGCAGCATGCAGCGTAACAGCGCAGCGCGGCGCGCTCGATTGGGCTAAGAAATTTGAGACCGCTAATCGTCCGCTGTTTGAATTGTTGTACCGCGACGTTCAATATGGTGTAGAAACAAAACGAGTTCTTGATTCTACAAGTTCACCGGATTATCGTGAGAAATTACAAAAAGAATTGGATGAATGGAAAAATTCTGAAATGTGGAAAGCGGGAGAAGCGGTGCGAGGATTGCGACCGGAAAATTGGAAGAAGTAGCAATTTGAACCGCAAAGACGCTAAGTCGCAAAGAATTTTTTTAAATAATAATTCAATATTTCTTCGCGTCATTGCGCCTTAGCGGTAAAGAAAAAAATATGAAAAAAATTTTTACATACGACACAACACTTCGCGATGGAACGCAGGGAGAAGAAGTCTCTTTTTCCGCTGAAGACAAAGTGAAGATTGCCAAACGGCTTGATGCATTCGGAATCGATTATATCGAAGGGGGCTGGCCCGGTTCCAATCCTAAAGACATGGAGTTCTTTGAGAAAGTGCGTTCCGTTAAATTTACGCATTCAAAAATTGCGGCATTCGGAAGCACACGCCGTGCAAAAAATAACGTTGAAGATGATGCAAACATTAAAGCGTTGCTTGATGCACAAACTCCGGTGGTAACAATTTTTGGTAAAACGTGGCTGCTGCATGTAAAAGAAGCATTGCAGATAACGGAAGAAGAAAATTTAGAAATTATTTCTGATTCAGTTTCCTATTTGAAGAAGAACGGCAAAGAAGTGATTTACGACGCAGAGCATTTTTTCGACGGATTCAAATCCGACAAAGCGTACGCAATTAAAACATTAGATGCGGCGCAGAGCGCCGGCGCGGATGTTATTGTTCTCTGCGATACGAACGGCGGAACAATGCCGTGGGAAGTTTCGACCATTGTTGATGAAATAAAAAAACATATTACGGTTCAACTTGGTATTCATACACACAATGATTGTGAACTTGGTGTTGCAAATGCACTGGCTGCAATTCAACAAGGAGCAGTACACGTTCAAGGAACAATTAACGGCTACGGTGAACGAACTGGAAACGCAAATCTTTGTTCTATCATTCCGAACCTGCAGATTAAGATGGGATTTGAAACGGTTGGAATGGAACAGTTGAAAAAATTGACCGATGTTTCCCGTTACGTAAGCGAACTTGCAAACCTAAAGCACAAAAAAAATCTGGCGTATGTGGGTGAAAGCGCATTTGCGCACAAAGGAGGCGTTCATGTTAGCGCGGTGATGAAAACGCCGAAGACGTACGAACATATTGAACCGGAAATTGTGGGAAATGTTCGCCGCGTACTGATATCCGATCTCTCCGGAAGAAGTAATGTGCTGTACAAAGCAGCAGAACTCGGATTGAAGTTGAATGATAAATCCCCTGCCACACAAAAAATTGTTGAAGAGTTGAAGGAAATGGAACATTACGGTTATTATTTTGAAGATGCAGAAGCATCGTTTGAATTATTGGTGAAGAAACATACCGGCGAGATTAAAAAATTATTCGAGTTGGAGCGATTCAAGATCAGTATTCATAAAGATTCGAATGATAAAGATGCACGAAGCGAAGCGATGATCAAAATCCGAGTTGGCGATGAAACGGAAATGACAGCGGCTGAAGGAAACGGTCCGGTGAACGCAATGGATAAAGCGTTGCGCAAAGCACTCGAACGTTTTTATCCGCAGTTGAAAGAAATTCAATTAACGGATTATAAAGTGCGTGTACTCGATTCACAGAATGCAACAGCGGCAAAAGTGCGCGTACTGATTGAAACAAAGAATGGAACTTCATCATGGAATACCGTCGGCGTTTCAACCGACGTTGTGGAGGCAAGCTGGAAAGCGTTGGTTGATTCGATTACATATCATTTATTAAAAAAAGTTGTAACTATTCAGCAAAAAGATTAGCCACTAATTACACGAATTTAAAAGAAAATAATGTTTTTCAATTCGTGGCGACGAAATCAATATCAATGTACAAACTTTTAAAAGAGACAAATTTATATTTTAAATATTTTAATTCGTGTAATTCGTAGCAATGAAATCAATATTAATTTACAAAAACAGACTGAGTAGTTACAAAAATTTAACCACAGTTCAGAAAAGGAAACATCAATGATAGTCGTATTAAAACCGGGAACAACAAAAGAACAATTTGAACATATTATAGATCGTGTAAAAGAATTTGGATTCAAACCACATCCAATTGTTGGTGAAGAACGAACGGTAATTGCGTGTGTTGGTGATGAACGGGGCAAAGTTCAGCTGCAGGCATTGGAATCTTTGGAGTATGTAGAAAATGTTCTTCCAATTCTTAAACCGTTCAAACTGGCGAGCAAGGAAACAAAACCGCGTTCCGTTATCAAAGTCGGCAATGTTGAATTTGGAAATTCTCAATTTGTAGTTATTGCGGGACCATGTTCCGTTGAAACGAGAGAACAAATTATATTAAGCGCAGAGATTGTAAAAAAAGCAGGTGCGCAAATGCTCCGCGGCGGTGCATTTAAGCCGAGAACATCTCCGTATTCGTTTCAGGGATTGGAAGAAGAAGGATTAAAACTTCTTGCAGAAGCGCGGGAGAAAACAGGATTACCTTTTGTAACAGAAGTGATCTCACCGAGCGATGTTGAGCTTGTTGCAAAATATTCTGATATGCTGCAGATCGGTGCACGCAACATGCAAAACTTTGCGTTATTAAAAGAAGTTGGTAAATCAAAAAAACCGGTTCTCTTGAAACGCGGAATGTCGAGCACATACAAAGAACTGCTGATGTCTGCAGAATATATTATGTCGCAGGGAAATTACGACGTTGTGTTGTGCGAACGCGGCATCCGCACGTTTGAAGATTATACGCGCAACACGTTCGATCTTGCGGCGGTGCCGGCATTAAAAGAGATGTCGCATTTGCCGGTGATTGTCGATCCGAGCCATGGAACCGGAATACGTAGTTTGGTTATCCCAATGGCGAAAGCGGCGGTTCCCGTTGGCGCGGATGGACTAATTATTGAAATGCATCCGAATCCGGAGGAAGCATTTTCCGACGGTGCGCAATCGCTCATGCCGGAACAATTTTTAAAACTTATGGATGAACTACGGCGGTATTTGCCGCTTGAGAATAGACATTTGTGAAGCGGCTGTTGGCTGTTAGCGGTTAGCAAAAACAAAAAGTTGAAAAAGAAAGTTAGTTTGAGGATTTTATGAGCGACCGAGTATTTATTTTCGATACAACACTGCGCGACGGCGAACAATCGCCCGGATGCAGTATGAACTTTACCGAGAAGATCCGCATGGCGCGTCAGTTAGAACGATTGCAGATTGATGTGATCGAAGCGGGATTTCCGATTGCAAGCGAAGGAGATTTTGAATCGGTAAAAGAAATTGCAAAACAGATCCGCAGCTGTACGATTGCGGGACTAAGCCGAGCAAATAAAGGTGATATCGATCGTGCATGGGAAGCATTGAAGCATGCAGCAAAACCTCGTATCCATACGTTTATCGCAACGTCCGACATTCATTTAAATTTTAAATTGAAGAAATCACGCGAAGAAGTATTGGATAGTGCTATCGCCGCAGTTCGTCTTGCAAAATCATATTGCGACGACGTGGAATTTTCATGTGAAGATGCGTCCCGCAGTGATGTTGATTATCTTTGTCAGATCGTTGAAGCGGTGATTGCCGAAGGTGCAACGGTCGTGAATATTCCGGATACAGTAGGTTACGCAATTCCTGATGAATACGGAAAAATTATTCGTTTACTCATTCAACGAGTTCCAAACATCAACAAAGCGATCATCAGTGCTCATTGCCACGACGATCTTGGAATGGCGGTCGCAAATTCTCTTGCCGCAGTAATGAACGGCGCACGTCAGATTGAATGTACGGTGAACGGTGTCGGCGAACGTGCCGGAAATGCTTCGCTCGAAGAAATTGCAATGGCGATCCGCACTCGAAGTGAAGCATTGAAAGTTCACACGAACATCAATACCGAAGAAATTTATAAGTCGAGCAAAATGCTGGTATCGCTTACGGGAATGCATATTCAACGTAACAAAGCGATCGTTGGCGATAATGCATTTGCGCATGAAGCAGGAATTCATCAAGATGGAATGTTGAAAAATTCCATCACGTACGAGATTATGACACCGCAAAGTGTCGGTATTAAACACAGCACGCTTGTGCTTGGTAAACACAGCGGACGGCACGCATTGAAGCAGCGTTATTCGGAACTCGGCTATCAATTATCAACCGAAGAATTAGAACGCGCATATTCAGTCTTTACAAAAATTGCCGATGAGAAGAAACAAATATTCGATGATGATCTGGTCGCAATACTTCAGGATGAAATGTCAACGATCGACGAAACATATACACTTGATACATTTCAAGTAACAAGCGGATTGAACCTTATTCCAACAGCAACCGTTGGTCTGAAAAAAGGAGATGAAACGATTCAAGATTCTGCAACAGGAGACGGTCCGGTCGATGCTTCTTATCGCGCGATTGAACGCATTACGGGAATCAGTGTGGAATTGCTCGATTATTCCATCAAATCGGTTGCATGGGGACGCGATGCAATCGGTGAAGTGTTTGTGAAGATTGCAATTGATGGTTATGTATTCAACGGACGCTCTGCAAGCACAGATGTAATTACCGGAAGCGTGAAAGCATATTTGAATGCTATCAATCATGCGGTAAGCGCGCGGTATCGAAAAAGACAAGATTCTCCCGTTCGTCAGGAAGCACAAGCAGTATAGACAATAAACATGAACTCGTGTTACGCTCTACGAGTCGTAGACAGAATCAAATCCCCTCTGAGCGGTTAGCCTTTAGCTATGCGAAGCACACTTCGTGTCAGCAGTTAGCCTTAAAGAGTAAGGGTTGTAGATATTTATAATCCATCCATCAGGTGAAATTGCAAAGACAAAAACATGCTGGAATCATTAAGCTAATAGCTAAAAGCCAACAGCTAATCGCTCAATTTAGATAATACTATCAATGTTTTTAAAGGGTTAACTTATTATGCCAATGACAATCACAGAAAAAATTATTGCAAAACATTCCGGACGAACATCAGTGAAACCGGGAGACAATGTGTGGATAGATGTTGATGTATTAATGACGCATGATGTGTGCGGACCGGGAACATTCGGAATTTTCAAACGGGAA
>JANONI010000011.1:0-2148 GCA_031420755.1 Bacteroidota bacterium
CAATGGGATTTTGGCTGGTCAAATTACTCACCGCAAAACAAAGATTATAGCAGTGGGACAACAGGCATTCAATCCATCGGTCAATTCACACCATACGAATATTCACTTGATCAGAATTTTCCGAATCCGTTCAATCCTACAACAACAATACGTTTTGCGGTTCCAGTTTCTGGGTTTGTGTTATTAAAAGTATATGATGCACTTGGAAGAGAAGTGGCAACGCTGGTGAATGAGTTTCAAACCACCGGTGCATATTCAGTTTCGTTTGATGCATCGAAACTCTCGTCTGGAATTTATTTCTATAGCTTGAAAACCCAAGATTATTCTCAAACAAAAAAAATGATGCTTTTAAAATAGTATCACATGATCAACAACAAAAAGCCTCGTCATGAGGCTTTTTGTGTTTTATGGAAATTCAATGGAAGCACACCGGATTTTCATAACAAAAAGGTAACATCCTCTTCAAGAAATCATGATGTTGCAATAGTATCTTTGTTTTAATGAAAAAGACATTTACTATCGCGCATCTCTCGGATCTTCATTTAAGTCCCGATTATTTTCCCGAACGCTCGTCGCACTTCCGTTCCATTCTTTCGTTATGCAAACAACGGCAGGTCGATCATATCATCATCACCGGAGACATTACTAATCAGGCAAAAGAAAATGAATTCGATCATTTCAGAAAAATTCTGAGAGAATTTTCAATGCTCGACAGCAAAAAAATAACGGTGATTAACGGCAATCATGATATTTTTGGCGGTCCGTACTACGCCGAAGATGTTCTCAGTTTTCCGATAACATGCAAATCAACTGATTACACACAAAAAATGGATCAGTTCTATCGATATACAAAAGAAACATTTGCTTCAGCAAAATTCTTCTCAGAAAAAAATCTTTTTCCATTCCTCAAAGTTGTTGGAGACATCGCAATTGTAGGATTAAACTCGGTGGCAGAATGGCACGCCGTTAAAAATCCGATTGGCTCAAACGGAAAGATCAATACTGAACAATTTAAGAGTTTGCGCGAGCTGCTTAATAGTGAAGAGTTAAAAAAGAAAAAAATATTTATCGCAATTCATCACCATTTCTCAACAACAGGAGACGGCGACCATTCTTCAAAGCTTGAACGGTTATGGTCTGCAATAGAATCTGCAACGCTAAGACTGCGAAAGAAAAAAAGGCTGCTGAAATTATTCTCCAAAGCGAACGTTGCTAAAGTGTTGCACGGACATGTTCATCACCACGGAACGTATACAAAGGACGGAATAACATTTGTGAATGCCGGAGCAACAATTATTCCGGCAAAAAACTCACAACAAGCATTTCATTTTATCAACGTAGGAGAAGAAGGCATTGAAACAGAAAATATGGTAATTCCTTTTCGGTTGAAGTCATTTCGAAAGAAGGAAATACCGGTCACCAATATTCGTAACAGCCTTGCGATTGCATCGTGATATTAACGATCAACACTTCTCCCCATTCTATTTTTTTCCTCACAGAAAATATTAACAAAATATTAACATTGGATTCATACTAACCTAACGGTAAACAATGATATTGTTGATATGTAACTGAAGTTACGCAAAACGTTAAAAACCAATCGTCATTCCCGTCCCAAAGGGATCCCTTCGGGACACTTTTTAAGCGGGAATCCATATAATAGATGCCCGACTAAGGCATTCGGGCATGACGACCTTATTTTATTAGGCAGTTTTTTTTTCTGTGTAACTTCAGTATGTAATCAGAGCTTTCTATGGAACGAATCGCAATAAAACAAATCATCATTGATCCGGAACGCTTCGTTGTTATGAAGGATGGGTCGAAGATTGTTCTGACAAAAACCGAGTTTTTTATTTTGTATCTCATGATGAGCACAAAAGGAAAGATCCAATCAAGGAATGCTATTTCCCGATTTGCATGGGGGCTGGAATCATTGGAACGCCCAAGGACTATTGATACTCATATCAGTAATATTCGAAAAAAGATTGGAAGGGTGGATGAAAAGGAGATCATCACCGTCATAAAAGGCGTTGGATATAAGTTGGACGATTCATTAACTGAATAACGTTTGGGTATCACTAAAAGCTAAGTTATAAAAAACATAGACTGCGGATAACACGGATAAAACAGATTTTCACGGATTTTTTT
>JANONI010000012.1:0-4022 GCA_031420755.1 Bacteroidota bacterium
CGTTCAACGCTGCGCGATTGCCGAGCGGAATATATTTCTATCAATTGCGATCAGGAAATTTTGTTGAGACAAAAAAACTTGTTTTGCTGAAATGAGCTTCTCTTTATTTCTTTGAAAAAGTGAAAGCCGCATAACCAGCGGCTTTGACTTTTCTATTCAGAACAAAAAAATATACAGTTTCAAATAGTATTGCACACCATTGCAGGATAAAGACAATAAGTGTTCCCGCCGATGTTTCTTTCAAATCCAATGTTGTCAGGTAATATGAAAAGATCGCAAAAATTACAGCCATCATTACCTGCATAATGTTAAGAGTTTTTTTATCCTGCAAGCGTTCCGGCTCAAAAAATGTAAGAAACGCAATTGCCATTGCGGAGATAATAAGCGGAAGCGCGTATTTTTGCGCCAGCATGAACGACGGGAGATATTTCTTGTTGAACATTTCGAACGATGTTGTGAGCATAACAAGAACCGTTACACTGCATATAATGATATAAATGACCGTAGTTATATTGCGTAAATTTTTCATTTTTCTTAAAGATACACAATATTATTTCGTGAATAAAAATAATTCGGATAAAGATGTCGTCTGCTGAAAATATCAAGTCTTGACTAACCTTACGAATTGTTTTACCTTTGCGGTATATAATGAGCGGCGAAGACTCTTGCTAATACTCAGACTGTGTTAAAACTATTTTGTAACGCTGAGCTCTGTTCGGCGATGTTACTATTTTCATTATTTTCACAATTAAAAGTGCCGACCAGCCTATGGCTCGTAGAGAGGTCGGCAATACACTTTTCACACAGGCTGACTCCTTCCGAGAAATATATTTTTTTCCGAACTTTGCTATCTCTTGCGTGATGTTTGCTAAAGTTGTTCAGCAATAGAATCATCTAATAGAATAAACATCCATTCCGAAAGGAGGTCGTGCAAAACATCATCGCTGAATTATAGTATAATGGTTCGAATCACACGTAGAAAAAAACTTCCGAAGACTTCAAGATTTCAGAAGTTCTTAAATGTTACATTCTCCACCTCATTCCAACATACACCGTTCTTCCATAGATCGGTCCCCAAATTAAAGCACTATCGAAATACGAATTGTGACTTTTCGGATTTGCTGCATCAAGGATTGGATTCGATTGTTTGAAGTTCAACAGATTTTCAATTCCGAGATATACGTCAAATCCTGCAAAGAATGAACGGGTTACTTGACTGTTCACCAAAATAAAATTCGGAGAATAACTGCGTGCCTGAAATTCTATTGGATTTACTTGGGTGTCCGGCAGACGTTTTTTTCCGAACCATTGCAGCGTTAGATCGTACGACATTTGCGGTTCATGTTCTTCTTCCCGTTCGGTAACATAACCAAAATTGATGAACGCTCGATGTTGTGCAACGAATGGCCGTTCGCGCAATGTTCCGTTGATCGTCTGGCGAACATCATAAAAACGATAGGCAATGCGTGTATCCAATTTTTCGATCGGTTGAATGTTTAGTTCAATTTGGAAACTGTTTGAATAGGACTGACCGTTCAAATTATAGAAACGAACCTGATGAGGATTTGCATCCAGATCAACGACAATTTGTTGTTCGAACATTGTCCGATAAAAATCGAACGTGATTGTTGCTTCGCGGAAATCCCACAAAAAATAATGCGTAACATTAAATCCTATATTCGTTGCGATCTCAGGATCAAGTCCGTATGCAGACGATTGTGCATTCGATGAAGTAACGCGCACAGTGCGCGCACTGGCAAAGTATGCCATATTCTCTGAAAATATATTTGCAGTTCGTTGTCCACGTCCGGCAACCGCGCGCAGCACCCAATCTTCACTTGGTGTATATCGAACGTGAAAACGGGGAGTAACAAATGGTCCAAAAATATTATGGTCGTCAACACGAATTCCTGTGATCAGTGAAAACTTATCGTCAGGTGTGTATGTGTATTCAAAGAACGCTCCGGGAACTTGTTCCGTTCGTTGATATCGGATGAGGGTGAATGTTTCATCATACGTATCGTACAGGAAACTCAATCCTGTGCGAAACTTGTGCATCGTATTATCAAAGATCGATTGATAGATAAGATTCACATATCCGGCTTCTTCCTGTGCGTTATAATTGTGCGAACTGAAGAATGAGGTTTGATTGTTTCGCTTAAGCGACCATTGCAGACCTATGCTTTGATATTGTTTCTGCGGAAACACGTAACCGGTTTTTCCCCACAAGCGTAATTGTTTTCCCTCCATACGGAAAGCGTATTCAGCGGGGCGCAGCGATAATTCGTTTTGCGTAAGATTGTATCCGCGCACCGTTCCTCCGAATTTTTTATCTTCAACAAACTGAATTCCTAATTCACCTTCCCATCCAAGATAACTTGAAAAATGGAAACGCTGAATTGCATTCACCGTTTTATAGAGCGGCATATCCAAAAAATTATCACCATTGCCATCTATTGTTAGCTGCTGCGTGCTTGCGTGGAGCATTGTCATTGAAGACCAGTTCTCATTCAGCGGTGTACGAATATTAAGATTTCCCTCCATTCGCAAATCATGGTTTCCGAAAAAATTCAAATAGAATTGTTTTTCTTCTTCCGCTTGAGGCTTCCGAAGTTCAACATTGATCTGACCGGTTATTGATTCGTATCCGTTGGCAACGGAGCCCGTACCTTTTGACACTTGGATATTTTCAATCCATGTTCCCGGAATATAGGTGAGACCGACATTCGATGTCAATCCGCGAATGATAGGAAGATTTTCAAGCGTAATTTGTGTGTACGTTCCCGCAAGCCCAAGCATTTCAATCTGTTTGGTGCCGGTAATCGCATCCGTAAATGAAACATCAATGGAAGGATTCGTTTCAAAACTTTCGGAAAGATTACAGCACGCCGCTTTGAATAATTCTTTTTCCGTCATTACCAACGTGTGCCGAGGTGCAAGATAGTTGACAAACGTACTTTGTTTCTCGCCGACAATTTCCACTTCGGCAATTTTAGTCGCATCGGATTTTAAAATAATGTTCGCTTTTCTCTGATTGATAATCGTTACCGTATCGGATACATATCCGATGTAACTGATGATAAGCTGATCGCTTACTGTATTGATCGGAAGACGAAACACGCCGCTCGTGTCGGTTGTTGTACCGCTTGTAGTATGAAGCCAGTACACACTAGCGCCAATAATAGGAAGAAATCTTCCGTCCGTTGTTTTTTCCAATACAACACCGATTAATTGTTCGGTTTTTTGTTGAGCGTGAAGTGTAATACTGAATACGATGAATGTTATAATTCCAATAATTGATTTCATGATAGTTTGATTGAATGTTGAATACGTTTATAAATCCTAAATTGAGCGGTTAGCTTTTAGCTATGCGAAGCACACTTCGTGTCAGCAGTTAGCCGTAAAGAGTAAGGGTTGTAGATATTTATAATCTCATCCATCAGGTGAAATTGCAAAGACCAAAACATGCTGGAATCATTAAGCTAATAGCTAAAAGCCAATTGAAAATCCCTTTGGGACAGCTAATCGCTCAATTTAGGTAAACAATAAATCCCTGTTAGTGTGTCATCATGTTGCGTTGCGAGTTCCTTCGGAGTTAAATTTTTTAAAATATATTACCCCACACTGCCCACTTCACCACCATCATTCCTACCATTGCAAGCGCACCGAGATACCAGTATTCCGATGGTATTCCCATCATACCGCCCATTCCTTTACTTTTCTTTTCGTGAGCCATGAAATTTGCTTCTGCAGAAAGAGAAGTATCTGAATTTGGCAATTTTTCAATTTCAACAGTCAAAACAAAACTTCCTTTTGCAGGTGGAGTAAATAAAACAGTTGAAGTTCCTTTCATCATTACAATGTTTTGATGGATGGTTTTGAATTCTTCATTCGTTGCCGAATGTTTACTGTGATCATGTTTAGCAGAGCTATCAGTTGAAGAAGATTTTGAAATCATATAATGCACGGCAACACTTTCCGGCATGCTGCTTTTTGAACGAAGTGAAATTGCAATGGTTCCT
>JANONI010000013.1:0-13545 GCA_031420755.1 Bacteroidota bacterium
TTTGAATATTGTTGAAAATCAAGATGCTTTCCATCCGGCCAATCTTCCCAATACCCGGTTCCCCAATCTTCAATCACATATAATCCATTCGGCTTTAAATGATTGTCGAACAAATGCCAAAATGTAGTCTTGGTCAATTCGAGAACGTAGCTCTTTCTCTAATTCATTAACAGTATCAAGCGTAAATCCTGCGCTAACTAAAAATTTAGATTTATCATCTTCATCTCTTTGTTTAAGAAGATACTCCGTAATCTTTTCGCGCGCAATATAAACAGTGCTCGGAATTTTTGCACTAATTCTTTTGCATTTCCATCATTTTGACGAACTTCGAAAAGAGATAATCGCTGTCATGCGGACCGGGCGATGCTTCGGGATGATACTGCACGCAAAAGAGTGGGTGATGTTTATGTTCAAATCCTTCCACCGTTTGGTCGTTCAAATTGATGTGCGTCAGTTCAATGTGTGATTGATCCATCGATTTCCAATCCACCGCAAAGCCATGATTCTGCGATGTAATTTCAATGGCATTCGTGCGAAGATTTTTGACAGGATGATTTCCGCCGCGATGACCGAATTTTAATTTATATGTTTTTCCGCCGAGCGCAAGGCCGAGCAATTGGTGTCCGAGACAGATACCGAATATTGGTTTTTTTCCGATCAATTTTTTGATATTCAGTATTGCATATTTCACCGCGTCAGGATCGCCGGGACCATTTGAAAGAAATATTCCATCCGGATTCATCGCCAACACCTGTTCAGCGGAATAACTTGCGGGAACGACAGTAAGATCGCAGCCGTACTGCACAAGGCGACGAAGAATATTTTGCTTCACACCGTAATCAAACACTACTACTTTATATTTTGGAACATCCGTTTCACCATTTTTTGTCGTAAGCGCATACGCCGTTGAATCAATTTCACTCCACCTGTATTCTTTCTCCGTCGTTACTTTTTTTGCAAGATCAAGTCCGTTCATATCGGGTGATGCTTTTGCTTTCGCGATCAAACTTTCGTCATTCAGATCTGTTGTGGAGATCACTCCGCGCATCGCACCTTGAGTGCGTAAAATTTTTGTCAACATTCGTGTATCAATTCCCTGAATCGCAAGAATATTGTTCTTCTTCAACCAATCGCCGAGCGATGAAGTGGCACGCCAATTACTATAAAATTCAAAATATTCTTTTACGATAAATCCGCTGACCTGCGGTTTTACCGATTCGACATCATCTGCGTTGACTCCATAATTTCCAATAAGAGGATACGTCATCGTTACAATCTGCCCCGAGTACGAAGGATCGGTGAGAATTTCTTGATACCCGGTAATGCTCGTATTGAAACAAACTTCACCGGATGTTTCACCTTCGGCTCCGAAATGTTCTCCGGTAAATACAATTCCGTTTTCTAAAGCAAGTTTTGCAATCATTGGTTCCAAACAAAATGAAGTTGGTAGAGGGCTTGTTCACCTTGAAAATACAAAATATTTGTTGACAACTGAAATACAATTTTGTTTATTACATCAGTCTTAGAGGAGCGGTGCACACGAGTAATCACGCAGAGAGCAGAACAGTTCGATGACGCGCGGTGAAAAGGTTTGCAGATAGTACCGCCGAAAGATGGAACGTGTTTCCGTTTCATGCTTGGGTTGCAAGAACACGACTTGCAGACTGTTGTTTCGAGATTCCGCCAGAGGCGGATCAGTCTTTGGCTGAATCGGAACAAAGAGCTAATGACAATCTGCACGAATCATTTTTTACCGTTAATATCACGGTGCATATCATTCAAACGTAGAGAGTCCTTAGCGAACCTCTACGTTTTTTCGTTTTAAACCTACGTAAAACTTGATAGACTTGCCAAATCTCTAAGATTTGGCAAGTATAACTAAGTAAAAAGGAATGATATGAACATTGCATTGATTGGATACGGAAAAATGGGGCGGGAAATCGAATCTGTGGCGGTGCAGCGCGGTCATTCCATTGTTTCTGTTTTTTCTTCTTCTTCGCCGCTTCCACCGGCAACGTCAGAATTTTACCAGCACCATACAATACAATGCTGTATTGATTTTTCTCATACCGCGTTCGTACGTTCTCATGCAGAGATTTGCAGTTCTCTCGGCATTCCATTGGTTGAAGGAACAACAGGATGGCAAAACCAAAAAGATGAAATTCTTTCGTGTATAAAAAAACATGACGGAACATTTGTGTATGGAAATAATTTTTCCGTTTGTGCGCAGATGTTCTTCCGTATTGTTCGGAACGCAGCGCAATTGATGAGTGCATTCCCTGATTATGACGTTGCCATTCACGAAACACACCATACAAAAAAGAAAGATTCGCCAAGCGGCACGGCGATTACGATTGCAGAAGAAATTTTTTCTCAATTAAAAAATAAATCAACAATCAAACGGAATGACGATCAATCAATCATTGCTCCCCATGAGATTGGTATTTCAAGTTCGCGGATCGGAACAGTGTTTGGAAATCATTCAGTATTGTTCCACTCCGCTGCAGATGAAATTGAATTGATCCATCGCGCTCATAATCGATCCGGTTTTGCTCACGGAGCAGTGCTTGCGGCGGAATTGACACAAAAAGTTTCCGGAATATTTTCGTTTGAAGAACTTCTCTTTGAAAAAACATTTACTCACTATTAAAAGGATCTATTATGTCATCTTCATTTTCGTTCCGCGGGGTAGCGACCGCGCTTGTAACACCAATGCACGCAAACGGAGAAATCGATACTGATTCGTTAAAGAATTTGGTCGAATTTCAAATAACCAACGGTGTGCAAGGACTTGTTCCCTGCGGAACAACCGGAGAAAGTGCAACTCTTTCTCATCCTGAACATCATCATGTAATGGATGTTGTTGCCGAACAGGCAAGTGGAAGAGTTCCAATCATCGTTGGCGCAGGAAGCAATTCTACGCGCGAAGCAATTTCGTTAACGCAGCATGCACGCGCAATCGGCGTTGATGCGGTGCTTTCCGTTGCGCCGTATTACAACAAGCCGACTCAACAAGGTTTCTTCGAACATTATAAAGCGATTGCCGATGCTGTGGATATTCCAATTTTTGTTTATAATGTTCCGGGAAGAACAGGAAGCAACATCAACGCAGAAACAACACTGCGTCTTGCAGAACTTCCCGGTATTGCCGGAATCAAAGAAGCATCGGGAAATATTCCGCAAGTAATGGAAATATTACGACATCGCCCAAAGAATTTTTTGGTCCTTTCCGGGGATGATGCATTGACTCTACCAATGATGGTGCTTGGTGCCGATGGTGTTATTTCTGTCGTTGCGAACGAAGTACCATCATTGTTCTCTACAATGGTGCAATTATGCCTTGAAAGTAATTTTGTGGCTGCTCGAGAAATTCATGAGCGTCTTCTCGATCTGATGAATTTGAACTTTATTGAGTCGAATCCTATTCCGGCAAAGGCTGCATTGGCAATGATGGGAATTATTACGGAAGCATATCGCTTGCCGCTTACACCAATGTCGCTCGATCATAAATTTCAATTGCGGCGCGTGCTGGAAGAATTGTCGCTTGTGGAGCATCTCGCATGAATAAAAACATTCTGGCAATTCAACGATCCATTGAACAAGAATTTGAAAAACAAACAAAGAATGCCCACAAAAAATTTTCCGAATTCATTTCTTTGCTGGATCATGGTACAATTCGAACAGTGGAAAAAGTTCAAACAGAATGGATTGTTAATGCGTGGGTAAAGAAAGGTATCCTTCTTGGTTTTCGACTAGGGAAATTAAAATCTGTTTCGTCTTCAAAAACATTTCCTTTTTTTGATAAACATACTTTTCCACTAAAAAAATTTACTCTTAAAGATAATGTCCGCATTGTTCCGGGCGGAACATCTATTCGTAAAGGTGCATACGTTGCGTCATCCGCAATCATCATGCCTCCGGCATACATCAACGTCGGCGCGTATGTGGAAAAAAATGTGATGATCGATTCGCACGCGCTCGTCGGTTCGTGTGCATATATCGGCGAGAGAGTTCATCTTAGCGCAGCTTCTCAAATTGGCGGTGTGCTTGAACCGATCGGTGCGCTTCCGGTGATTATTGAAAATGATGTTTTGATCGGTGGAAATTGCGGAATTTATGAAGGTACTATTGTTCAACAACGTGCCGTCATCGGCACCGGGGTTATTCTTAACGGTTCAACTCCGGTGTACGATCTGGTAAACGAAACAATTATTCGAAAAAATTCTAAGGGATCGCTTGTCATTCCTGAAAATGCCGTTGTTGTTGCGGGAAGCAGAGCAGTCAATTCTTCTTTTGCAAATAAGCATGGATTGCATCTTTATACGCCGTTGATTGTAAAATATCGCGATGAAAAAACTGATGCAAGAACTGCGCTGGAAGAAAGTTTACGGTGAAGCAGAAGTGCCACTCAATTTTATGTTTGGTACAAATGAACTCGTTATGCCTGCCGTGCTTTCAAGATGCTTCACCAACAGATGTATTTTATTTTCTTTGTTTTCCGAATGCGCTATAAACTCTTTTTTCATTTTGTTTTCCCAATACGATATACAACTATTTCCATCATAGCACTAAAACTTACCGGACATTATATAACCATTCAATGATTCTCTAAGTTCTTGAACAGCCGGGAGGTTCTTTTTTTGTTTGATTTGTATTCCCAGCACATTCCCAAGCGGTGTTAATGCATCCTTCAACTTTTTATTTTTCACCAATAGCGTATCCGGTTTGCGCGACTGCGCCTTTATCACGGAACAAATTGTATCGGCAAGCAATTGCTGGTCCGCCACATCCGGTACAGCAACGTCTGTTTTAAATGCAATTCCGGTGGATGCATGGCATAATGCCGTCATCCGCACAAAATAAGGGCGCTCACCTTCAAACACCATTGAAGGAAGCATAATAACGTCTGCTTCCCACGCGGTATCCTGCGTTAATGATTTTGTTTTCAGATCAGTCAGTATTGAAAGATTAAAAATTGGGGGCAATGGAGGCGTTTTGGTTATCAGCGGCAATGGTTCCCACTGCGTTTGAAATTCTGTTTGCGCTGTATTTATGGGAGTGTACATCAAGCATTCATCCTCGCGAAGAGATTCGTCCATCGTTCCTTCGTCAATGGTATGGTAATGTAAACATGCCGCTTTTAAGCCAAGAGTAAGAAAAGCGGCTTCAGATTCCGAAAGAAACCACGGCGCATATCGGGGCAATACACTGCGAAACTGCGGCCAGCCGAATTTTCCGTTAAAACTTAAATTCAATTTTTTTATTACTGAAATATCTTCCCGTTCCATTTCGGCGCGCGAACAAAAATCGACTTTAAGACAATCAAGTTCACTCAGGAAATCATCCTCCTGAATGCTACCATTGTCCATCATTTGTCTTCTATAAAAATCAAATCCATGTGCACCGCGGTACAAACAAAATCCGAAAAGTGTGCCGAGGCTTCCCATCACTGCTCCATATCCTGTTTCGCCATTGTTCGGATTGCGGACACAAATAAGGTCGGCATCATCAAGCAGTGTCCAAGGTTGAAGTGCATTGAATTGTTGTGCGGCGGCGTAGAGTTCTTTCCATGTGGAAAGAGAAACGGTTAGTGCTGATGGTTTCACAACATATTTCCTGTCGTATAGTTTTTATAATATATTTTCTTATTACTTCTGGCTTAGAATAAACGCATCCAGCACTATTTTCAGATGCAGGAATGCTACGCCTAATTTATCGTCTCGGAAAGAAGGTTTATCAAGAATCTCGTCATCTTCTTCCATCAGTGAATCAGTAATATAGCGGAGCACTTCCGGTTCAGGTGAATGTAATGCTATTTCTTCAGAAACATTGAAAAAATCCCCTTCGGAATCCGTTGCCATTTTTTTAAGGAGCGATTCGTTTACGTTCGTTGCGTTCAGAATATTTTTTTCTGAAATTTGCCGCTTCCCGTTCGGATTCTGCCTCATCACCTGCCAGAGTACTGAACCAACAAAGAAAAATAATTCAGCTTCCTCATCAGTAAATGCTTCGTTTTCGCTTGCGGCAAGAAGATAGACTAAAACATACGGCTGTTCAGTACTCATCTGTTTTGCCAACAGTTTTGTTTGTGCTAATGACATTCCCGAAATTCTGTCGAGTGTTGTATCGATGTTTTCAAATGAGATCATATTTAATTCCTGTGATATTTTGTTTTCTAAAACATGATGTTTTTTCATTGTTCACACTTTTGCCGGAAAAAAGTCCGCGTTAAAACCATGTTCACCATCATACAACACAATCCTAAACGAGAGCTTAACAACAATGTGAATGTAGATAATTTTTTTGTGATGTTCTTAAAAATGCAGATTATTTTTTCAAACGTACTTCTTATTTGGTAAAATATACTTCAACTGTAAACTTCACCGATTTCCCTCCGTTCTTCACCGAAAACGGCGCAACTTCTTTGGTTATTCAAAGTAAATTATCCCATAGTTCTTTGAAAAGACTTTTTTATCCTCTTTATTAATTTTCCTTCATCACATTGTAATAACAATGAAACTTAATTATATTGGAAACCGTAGAAACCAAACCGGTTTCCTACAATATAATTTAGACTGATACGTCAAACAATGCAGGAAAACTGCATTTTTTAATGAAACAAGGAAAACTTAAAAAACGTTGTCAGTTTCCAAATAGATTACAAAAGGAGTTTACATTGTCCGAATTAGAATTAAAAGAGAGAATTCTTACTGCTGCCCGCGAATATTTTTTTACGAACGGCTTCAGTAAAGTTACCATGGAAGAGTTCGCTCAAAGTATGGGAATGAGCAAAAAAACGATTTACAAATTTTTCCCTGGCAAAGATGATATTGTGAAAGCCATTACGCGGGAACAATTGGGTGCCATCCACCATCAATGCGAATGCTTCAGAAACGATTCATCCATGAAATTTATTGACAGGGTAAAATCGACGATTGGCTATTTGACCACCGAGATGCAAAAGATGAAACCGCAATTTTATATTGATGTTCAGCGGACTATGCCGGAGCTGTGGAAAGAAGTTGACAACTTCCGCCACGAAAAAGTGACCAACGATTTCGCGCTGATGGTACAGCAGGGAGTCGATCTCGGAATTTTTCGCAGCGATGTGAACGTTCGGGTGTTTGTGTTGATGTATGCAAGCGCAATGCAAAGCATTGTTAATCCGGAAGTGCTCTCTCACCTTCCGCTCAACTTAAGTCAAGCATATCAAGCAGCGATCACCGTCTTTTTTGAAGGGATGATGACCGACGACGGCAGAACAAAATACAGGAATAAATTACATGAACCAACGAAAGAAGAGGTAACAGCGTAATGAAGAAAAAAATAATCACCGCAATATTTATGATCGGTTCAATGATGTTCGCACAGCAAAAACTTTCATTGACTGTTGATCAAGCGGTTCAAACAGGATTAGAAAACAGCAAAGCGTTGAAGTCGTCACAATTCAAAGTGGTTGCTGCAGAAGCAAAAACAAGTGAAACAAACGCTTTGGGATTGCCCTCGCTGAAACTGAATGCAGCGTATACACGTTTAAGCGATCTTCCCGCTTCAACGTTAACAACACCGTTCGGTAAGTTCGAGATCTCTCCATCAATTTTAAACAATTATACCGTGAAGGCAACCGTACAACAGCCGTTATTTACCGGCGGAAAAATATCTTCTGCGGAAGATATCGCAGATTATTCTTACGAAGCAGCAAAACAAGACTTCAAAAAAGATAAATCCGATCTTATCTACAACATTAAGAGCGCGTATTGGAATTTATTCCGCGCCAACGAATTCAAAAAAGTTGTTGATGAAAATGTCGGGCAGATAAAAGCACATGCAACAGATGCAGAGAATATGATGAAACAAGGATTGTTGACAAATAACGATCTCTTAAAAGTTCAAGTGCAACTTTCCGATGCTCTTGTCCGTCAGATCGATGCAAAAAATAATGTAACATTGTCAATGATCGGACTGAACAATACGCTTGGACTGCCGTTGACAACCGAGATTGAAATTCTCTCGCAATTACAAACAGGCAATGTTTCTTCTGCCGATATCAATTCGCTTGTGAAAAAAGCGGTTGAAAATCGTCCGGAAATTTTAGGAATGAATGCGCGCCTAAAAATGAGCGAATCGAATCTTACCATCGCACGCTCAGGATGGTATCCGCAGATTTTTCTGGTTGGAAATTATAATTATTTAAACCCGAATCAACGCATCTTTCCTGCAAAAAATGAATTCAAAGGAACCTGGGATGTAAGTGTTTCCCTTAGTTACGATTTGTGGAACTGGAATACATCCGGAAATCAATCAACACAGGCAGAAGCTCAGTTATCGCAGACAGAACAGGCATTATCGCAAATGAAGGATGGCATTTTGCTGGAAGTTACACAAAGCTACTTAACGCTCAATCAAACAAATGAACGCGCAGTGGTGGCACGCAAAGGCGTAGAACAAGCAGAAGAAAACTATCGGGTAACAAACGAGCGGTACAAAAAAGGATTGAATGTCAATTCCGATCTTTTGGATGCTGAGGTTGCGTTGTTACAGGCAAAATTAAATTACACCCAATCATTGATCGAATTCGAATTATCCAATGCGCGTCTTTCACGGTCGGTTGGTGAATAATTTTTAGAATATTACTAAATAACTCTTGTTACGCATACAATATAAAAAACTTAGCCACTAAGACACAAAAACACAAAACTTCACAAATTTTATATTTTTTGGTGACACTTTCGTGTTTTTGTGGCAAATCTTTCCTTGCTGCGTAACATCAGTAAATAATACAAAAGGACAATACAAATGAACAACTACAGAATAATTTCCATCAGCGTAGTATTGCTTGGTGTTTCACTTGGTTTCATCATGAACAGTCAGGAAAAAAATGAAACTCAAATTTCAACCGGTGCAGGCACAACAACAGCCCATTCCGTTTCCGTTGTTACTGCTGCTAAACAAAGTATTTCTGATAATTTTTCGTTAATGGGTACTATTGCGGCAAACAACGATGTCGTTGTCATGTCTGAAACACAAGGGCGCGTTGTAAAAGTGAACGCACAAGTTGGTGATTATAAAACAGCCGGATCGGTGCTTGTAGAAGTTGATGATGAATTGAAAGAAGCAAATTACAAAGCCGCAAAAATGAATTACGAAAAAGCGAAAAATGATCTTGAGCGTTTTGAGTCTTTGTACAACGATAAGTCTATTTCAGAATCACAAATAGAACAGGCACGATGGAGTTTTCAAAATGCGGAATTACAATTTATTGTTGCCCGGCGTCAATATAGAGACACAAAGATCACAACTCCAATTTCGGGTATCGTCACCGCGCGTCCGGTTGATATCGGTTCAATGCTCCAAGGTTCGCCGCAGCCGAGTGTCGTGGCAAACATTGTCGATATATCGAAACTAAAAGTAAAGATCAATGTTGCGGAAAAAGATGTTTTCAAATTAACGATTGGTGATAACGTGGAAGTAACAACCGATGTTTATCCGAACGCAACATTCAATGGTAAAGTTATTACGATCTCAGCAAAAGGCGATGAGTCACACACGTATCCTGTCGAGGTTCGCATTGACAACAGCAAAACGCATCCATTAAAAGCCGGGATGTTCGGACGGGTGAATTTTATGGTGAAAAACAAGGCAGAGTATATCATTGTTCCCCGCGAAGCGATTGTGGGAAGTTTGAAGAATGCAAAAGTCTATGTTGTTAAAGACAATGTCGCTAAACTTCGTTCAATAATTGTTCGGAAAGAAGTTGGCACAAGCATTGAAATTTTGGACGGATTGAATGAAAGCGAAATTGTTGTTGTTAACGGACAAAATAATTTGAAAGATAATGCAGCAGTTGTTATACGAAAATAATAATTCAAAATATGCCACTAAGTCACGAAAACACAAAAAGGCACGAAAAGAATTTTGAACCACTACCCGAAGAATTGGAAATCATCGGCAAGAAGATTGTTGACGCAGCATATCATGTCCATAAAGCTTTATGACCTGGCTTACTGGAAAAAGTATACGAAATTTGTTTTTGCCATGAATTGGAAAAAAGAGGATTGACATATTTACGACAGATTGATATTCCTATTGTTTACGATGGGATTACTTTTCAAGAGGGACTGCGATTGGATGTTTTAGTGGATGATAAAATAATTTGTGAAATTAAGGCGGTGGATTTAGTAAATCCGATTTGGGAAGCACAGATATTGAGTCACTTAAAATTAACACACAAGCGTTTAGGGTATTTAATCAACGTTGATGTTGTTAATATCGGACAAGGCATTAAACGATTTGTTTTATGCGTATGCATGTCCGAAGGACTCCTTTGGAGCTTCGCATAAGTTTAGTGGAATTTAGTGTTTTGGTGATTTAGTGGCAAAATAATCATGAAGACTTAGGAGTTACGCAAATAAATAATTAAAGATGTATCCCTGTTGTTGAAGTGGCGATACAGTAAATCAAACAAGGAATGTGCAATGACAATTACAGAATTATCAATCAAACGTCCAACATTAGTTGTGGTGATCTTCACCGTTATTGGTGTGCTTGGTTTGTTCAGCTTTTACCAACTGAATTACGAATTACTTCCAAAAATGTCTATTCCGGTAATTACAATTAGTACGATCTATCCGGGAGCATCACCATACGAAGTAGAAAACAATATCACAAAAACCATTGAAGATGCAGTATCGGGCATTGATAAAATTGACAATGTCCGTGCTACTTCGTTTGAAGGGATGTCTCTTGTTATTATCGAATTTAAACAAGATGCAAATATTGATAACGTTGTTCAGGATGCTTCGCGAAAAGTTAATGCGATCGCATCAAAACTTCCGGCAACTGCAAAACCACCAACTGTTTCAAAAATTGCATTCGATGAAATTCCGGTATTGCGATTGGGTGTTACAAGCCAAATGAATTCGCGCGACTTCTATCAATTTCTCAAAGATAGAATTCAGCCGCGTATTTCAAAAATTGGAGGCGTTGCACAAGTTGCTCTTTCCGGCGGTGATGAACGTGAAATAAAGGTGAATCTTGATGCCAGTAAAGTGCGCGCGTACGGTCTTTCTATTGTACAAATAATGCAGGCGGTACGAAGTGCCAATATGGATTTCCCAACGGGAAAAGTGAAAGATAGTGATGCACAATTTGTAGTTCGGGTTGCAGGAAAATTCAATTCTATTGAAGATATGCGTAATCTTGTTATTGCCCGTTCACGTCAGGGGGGCGATATTCGTTTGGGAGATGTTGCTGAAGTTCAAGATGGTATAAAAGATTACACACAAATAAATCGAATCAATGGAATAACTTCTGTTGGTATCACCGTTGTAAAACAATCCGATGCAAATTCCGTTACCGTTAGCAAATTGGTTCGTGCAGAACTGATAAAAATACAAGATGAATACAAAGGACAGGGAATTTTATTCGACATTGCGCAAGACGGTTCTACGTTCACGTTAGACGCAGCAAATGCCGTAAAAGAAGATCTTGCGCTTGCAGTGTTGATGGTTGCAATTGTAATGTTATTATTTTTACATAGTATTCGTAACTCTCTTATCGTTCTTGTTGCAATTCCATCATCGTTAATTGCCACATTCGGATTTATGTATGCGCTGGGATTTTCTCTCAATCTCATGTCGCTTCTCGCTTTGTCGTTGGTTATTGGCATTCTTGTTGATGATTCGATCGTGGTTTTAGAAAATATTTATCATCACATTGAAAAAGGGGAAGAACCACGCGCAGCATCGTTGCGCGGTCGCAACGAAATCGGATTGGCGGCGCTTTCAATTACAATGGTGGATGTTGTCGTGTTTCTTCCATTATCACTTGTTGGCGGTCTTGTTGGAAATATTTTACGACAGTATGCGCTTGTTATCGTAGGTGCTACGCTTATGTCGCTGTTTGTCTCCTTTACAATAACGCCTATGCTGGCATCACGGTTTGCAAAACTTGAACGATTAACTGACCGGACGTTGTTGGGTAAATTTGCACTCGCCTTTGAACGATACTATCATAAATTTTCTGAAACATATCAAAAAACGCTGAAATGGGCTTTGGTCAACAAAGCAAAAGTTGCAATTATCACCAGCGTATTATTCTTTATGTCGTTAACGCTCCCCGCGCTCGGACTTATTGGAAATGAATTTATGCCACAGTCTGATCGCGGTGAATTCAGCGTTTCTTTAGAGTTGGCGCCGGGTTCTTCAATTGAACAAACCAACCAGACAACGTTAGAGGTTGAACGGATGTTATCAGAAATACCTGAGATCAAAAAAGTATTTACCGGAGTTGGAGCACAAGAAAGCGGTTCTCTTTCAATTTCCAGTAATAATCTTACACAAATGAATGTTGCTCTTGTTCCAAAAAATAAACGGAAAAAATCAACCGCACAAGTCGGTGAAGATATCAAAATTAAAGTCAGCGAGATTCCTGGTGTTAAAGTATTTGTAAATCCAATCGGTATTTTTGGTTCTGCAAATGAAGCTTCGCTGCAAATTGCAGCGTATGGAACCGACAACAAAGATTTGATCCAAGCAGGCAGTCAAATTGCCGATGTGCTGCGAACAATCTCCGGCACAACCGATATTCGTCTTTCTTCCGAAGCGGGAAAACCTGAAATGAATATCGAAATTGATCGGGCAAAAATGGCTCAATTCGGACTTTCGGTTGCCGATGTTGGTTCAACATTACGCATTGCGCTTACCGGCGATGATGAATCAAAATTTCGCGACGGCAATAACGAATATAATATTCGAGTTCAATTTGATGAATCAGACCGTTCACGAACATCGGAAATTGGCAATATTGTTTTTATGAACAATCGCGGACAGCAAATTGAATTAAAACAATTTGCTACCATTAACCAAACATCCGGTCCAACGCGATTGGAACGGAGAGATCGTATTGGAGTTTTGTATATAAAAGGTGAAACTCTTGGTCGCCCGGTAGGAACAATTATGGAAGACTTTAAAAAAGAAATTGCTGATACACCGTTACCGGTAGGTGTTTCAATTTCGTATCTTGGAATGGAGAAACAACGCGCTGAAGGATTTAACAGTTTATTTATTGCAATGGGAATCGGCATTTTATTTATCTATCTCATTATGGTTGCGTTGTATGATTCGTATCTCTATCCGATCGTGGTTTTGTTCTCTCTTCCCTTAGCAATGATCGGTGCAATGGTTGCTCTTGCTGTTTCCGGAAATGCGCTGAGTATTTTTAGTATGCTCGGTATTATTATGCTGATGGGACTTGTTGCAAAGAATGCAATTCTTCTTGTTGACAGAACAAATCAAACACGACTTGAGCGTGGTTTAACAGTTTACGAAGCATTGCTTGAAGCAGCACAGTCCAGATTACGCCCAATTTTAATGACAACTGCTACAATGATCTTCGGTATGATGCCAATCGCCCTTTCAACTGCATCGGGTTCGGAATGGAAGTCCGGTTTGGCTTGGGCACTTATCGGCGGACTTACAAGTTCCATGTTTCTGACCTTACTTGTCATTCCTGTTGTGTATATGAAGATCGATGAATGGAAAACAA
>JANONI010000014.1:0-4844 GCA_031420755.1 Bacteroidota bacterium
GAACAACAGTGAAGGGAGAACATTGTTTGGCAATGGCACAGCGCGAAGATTTTGAAAACTCTTTAATTGAGACTGAACATCGCCAAGAAGCGATTCCCGCTTTGCTTCGTTGAAATGCAATCCAATAATCTTTTCAGCGGAAAGAATATCGCGCGTGGTGATGGAATCTTGCGCGGCAGCATACGAACACAAGAAAACAAGTAGAGCAAAAAATTGTTTCATACAAACTCCTTATGATGTTATCGTAAATCTAATCTCAATGTCTGAACTTTGTCGCGATAAAAACTAAGCGAAGGAAGCAACTCCTTGAAGTCATACGATGAGTTACTTCTTTTGAATAATCAATACTTACAATTTTCACCTCTAAAAATATACAAACTCATCGTATGACTGAGCAGTTACAAAACATGTTTTTATAAACTCACCAGAAAAAAAATAGCGTAAATTTGTGGAATTCAATTTGGCGGGAGAAAGAGTGTAGATATTCATTTCAATTGATTGCGTAAACGGTGAATTGTTTCTTTAACATCATACGCAATAATTTTTCCTGTCTCATATTCCCTAATTCGTTCTTCTGCAATTTTTACCCAAGCGTCTTCAATCTCTTTCTCTGAAAGACCCAAAACACTCAATTCCAGTCTTTTTACAAGAATTTGTCAGTCTTCCATCGAAAGTTTTATTGTCTCGTTGAGCACGGTTTCATATTGTGAAGACATATTGCAACCTTTTTTCTTTTTAATGTACAATTATAGGAAGGAAGTTTCAACGTTCATCATCTCAAATCCAATCTCATTGTCTGCACTTTGTCGCGATAAAAACCGAGCGAGCGAAGCAGCTCCTCATATCCGGATTCAGATGGTCGAAGATTATTGCAATACTCTATACTAAGCTCATTTCGATCTGGATATGATGTTCGAATATGGCTGATGAATTGTTGTAAGCCGTGTACAATCGCATCTTCCTTGGAAAGAATGAATATCCGTAATCCATAATTCTCGATCCAAACGATTGGCAAACCGTTGTAAAAGATAATGTAATTTCCTGCTAAACGGGAAATACGGGGAACTAATGCAGCGAACCCTTCGCTTTGAGCGAGGGGTTCGCTTAACGGCAGGTCAATTCCAACTCCGTACGGATTGGCAGGATCGCACGCATTAAGGACAATTGGTAATTCATTTTTTGATTGAGTGAACTGAACGCTTAAAGCGTTCGGTTCACTTGGGCTCGATTTTATTTCATCAAGCATTCTAACCGCATCCGGCAATGCAAATTGCATTCCAGAAAGTCCTTCCACAAAATATCCGCGTCGAATTTCACCGCGCATTTCCATACGTTGAAATTCCATTGCCAGTAATGACCATGACAGAAAATTTTCTTCACGTTTGGCAATTTCACGCGCAACAATTCCGTAGCGTAGCAATAATTGCTGCGCTTGCCGTTGAATTTTTTCTTCTTCGGAACCGTGTGCGCCAAGAATACTTTTTGTATGAACAAGAGACCATCGCCCGTTCCAACCCGAAACTTGTTTGAGTGCTGTGCGGACACTTTTCATTGCCACGGCTTTGAGAGGATTTCGTCGAGGATTTACGATTTCAAACCGTTCAGCGGGAAGATGGGCTCCATCTGAAGCGCGATACCGTTTGATGTTCACTACTTCGTCAACAACATCGTTAGTAACAAGTCCGCGCCAAAATAATTCCGACAGCGACCGATTGATCGTCGAAAGGGAATACGAAGTATGTTCGCGGATATCGGAAAGGAATGATGCGCCGTTCTCTTTAAAAAATTCATACACGTCCAATGCGTGTTTCGATAATCCTTCGAGCGATTGTTCTTTTGGTTCAAGAAAAAAATTTCCGTCTCCGCGAGCGATCCATTGCGATCTTCCGGAATTAGTTCCGATACAAAAATATTCTCCTCGTTGCGTGAACTGTCTCAACAGTTTTCCGTCATACAATTGAAGTCGTGAGCGAAATATTTCCGATTCCCATAATTCCGGAGAAAGTGCAAATCCTTGGAACGTATCAAGCAAAGTTCGTAATCCATCATCGTCCTTTTCCTGAGTTGAAGGATGACGATGCTGCCATTTCAAAAGCAATTGAGTGAACTGAGCGATTGTTGCGGGTTTGATCTCTTTGCGAAGGATTGAAATTGATGCGCGATGAATCCGTTCAAAATTCGGACGGTAACACCATTGTGGTTCTTCAGAATTATTTGTCAAAATTCCGTGAACGATATTTTGAGTTTTCGATAATGATTGGAGGATTTCATCACATTCTTTATTCTCAAGTGCGAATCGTTGAGCAATTGTTGTCGTTGTCAGCGTTCCGTGTGAATATAACATTCTCTGTAAAACATATCTCAATGATTCTTCTCTAGTAAATTCTTTTTCTGAGTCAATTCCGGCGAATGTGATAATCCATTCTTTAGGAAAACTTGCAATGGGTTTGTAGATCAGTAATTCTTCTGTTAAAATGAAATATTCATTTTCACCGATGACAATTGGAACGATAATGTTTCTTGATTTCAACTGATCGATAAATATTTTTTGTTCTGTGCGCTCCCTCAACTCCGTTTCTGTCAATTCTCCCAGTCGTAAAAATACTTCCATCAGTTCTTCTGCGGTGCGTGCTCTTCGTGTTAGCGCAGTGAACTGTAATTGTTCTTCAACTTTTTCTACCGCATCTGCCCGTACCACTGTTTTCAATTCTTCAATGTTCACAACTGTTGAGATCAATTCTCTGTTCAACGAAGCGAATTGCTGCTTCGCAGCATCTTTCGGATCGTCCCATTGATACATATACACTGCTGCAAAATCGAATAACAATGTTGATGCAAAAGGAGAAGGAACTTCATTTTGAACGGTGTGAATGTGAATTTCATCTATTTCAATTTTTGTGATGATCTCTTTGAAATGTTCAAAGTCCAGCACATCGGTTAAACATTCGCGGATCGTTTCGATGACAATTGGAAAATCATTGTATTGACGGACTATTTGAAGCAAGTCGGCGGATTTCAATCGCTGAAGAAAAAACGGCCTTCGTTTGCCGGGTGTTCCTTTTGGAAGAAGAAGCGAACGTTCGGCATTTTGTCTGAACAGTGCGCCGAACAACGGTGATGACGGTATTTCTTCCAATACAATTTGTTGAGCAGTTTGTAAAGTGATGTTTGAAAAAAGATCTAATGGCAATCGCTCTGCATCAGAACAACGGAAAAGAATTCCGTTATCATTATAGAGCATTTGAATATCGATGTTCAATCGTTGTTTAAGAGAATGAGTCAGAATAATTCCGAGAAGTCCGTTGACTCCTTTTCCGAAACAGGAATGAACGATAATGCGTGGATCGCCAACTTCGTCGCGAAATCCTTCCACAACAATTGTTTTATGTGTCGGAACGATCTGAGTTGATGCGCGTTGATCTTCAACGTATTCAATAATGTTTCGTATTGAATTGGAATCGATTGGATATTTTTCCAGACCCCACCCTAACCCTCCTCTTGAAGGGGAGGGAACATTTGAGAGTTCTTCTAAAAATTCACCGATGCGAACACCAAGTTCATACGTTCTGCCGATTCCTTCGCCGCGCCAGAACGGCATACGCGCCGGTTGACCGGGAGCAGGAGAGACGATGACTTTATTCGCGTCAATGTCCATCATTCGCCATACATTTGAACCAAGAATAAATGTATCACCTGCGCGGCTTTCGTAAATAAATTCTTCATCAACTTCGCCGACTTTTGTTTTACGGTCTTCAAGATACACACCAAAATATCCGCGATCAGGAATTGTTCCTGCGTTCATGATGGCGAGAAGTGATGAACCGGGAAGCGGCGAAAGTTGATTGTGTAATTTGTTCCACATAATGCGTGCGCGCAGTTCGCGGAACGCATCGTTCGTGTATCTTCCAGATAGCATTTCGAGAACGGAGTGAAAGATACTTTCGTTTACCGTACGGTAACAATATGACTGACGAATGAGATCGAAAATTTCTTCAACATTCCATTCTTCAATTCCAACCATCGCAACAATTTGCTGTGCAAGAACATCAAGACAATTTTGCGGAATGAATGTTTGTTCTATATTGTGATCGATCATTCCTTTTGTTACGACCGCGCTTTCAATCAAATCTTCCCTGTGTGTAACGAACAAACGCCCTTTACTGTTGGCATTTACCAAATGGCCTGAGCGCCCGACGCGCTGCAAACCGCGCGCAACACCTTTAGGTGATTGAATCTGAACAACAAGATCAACCGTTCCAATATCGATCCCGAGTTCGAGCGCAGAGGTGGTGATGAGGGCGCGAAGTTTTCCGAGTTTTAGATCGGTCTCTAATTGTTCGCGCACGGTCCGCGACATGCTTCCGTGATATGCAAAAACTTTTAATACCGTTCCATCGTTCTTTAGTGATTGCACTGAAGGATTATTGTGTAAGTTCGGATTCGTATCAGAATAAATTCTTTTATTATAAAAAGGGACAGCGTAATTATTTGTTGTATCTTCCCGTCCTTCAAGAAGTTCGTTCAATCGCGCAGCAATTCGTTCGGCAAGTCTTCTGTTGTTGACAAAAATAAGCGTAGTGCGATGTTCATGAATAAGTTGTAATAATTGCGGGAAGACGAGAGACCAAATACTATCCAAAGGCATATCGGAAAAATTGCGAACAGCACAGATAACTTTTAGATCGACACTCTTTTTATATCCTGCGTCAATAATGTTAACATTGCGCGGAGTAAGTTTTTCTTCTTTCCATTCCATTCCGCCAAGAAATTGAGCGACCGCTTCCAATGGCTTTTGTGTAGCGGAAAGTCCGATACGAACAAACGATTTTCGTTGATCTTCAGCT
>JANONI010000015.1:0-5054 GCA_031420755.1 Bacteroidota bacterium
AACAACAATCTTCCCGGTCTTATGCGCACGCTGCAAGCATTAGTGAAAAAAGAATTTTCGCTTCCATGCACTATTGCGTTATCGTCCAACAAGGTTGTTTCAAAAATTGCAACCGGAACAGTGAAGCCCGCCGGAATTATTTATGTTGAGCACGGATTAGAAAAAGATTTCCTCTCACCTCTTTCAATTGATGTTATTCCCGGTGTTGGAAGAAAAACAGAAATGGAACTGCGGAAGTTCGACATCAACTTCATCCGCGATATACAAAAAATGCCGAAGAATACAATTGAAACGATCTTGGGTGATTATGGAAATTATATTTATCGAACAGCAATGGGAATTGGCGGCGATACGCTGGATGTTGAGTGGAAACGAAAAAGCATCAGCAACGAACATACCTTCGGAAACGACATTGCTGATAAGAATGTCTTACTGAAATATCTTTTTGAATTGGTGGAAAGCGTCTGCTACAATACGCGGCGGTATGGATGGAAAGGAAAAACGATAAAATTAAAATTGCGATATTCTGATTTTTCCACGATTACACGGAACATTACATTGAAAGAATCCACGAATGATGACAAAGTTGTTTTTGAGACGGCGAAGAGTATTTTTTTGAAAGCGTACACACGTACAATGCCCGTGCGGCTTCTCGGTGTTGGATTAACGCAATTTTCCGAAGCGGGTGACAAAACACTTTCCTTGTTTCCCTCTGATGAAAAACGAACACACCTATTAAGTGCAGTGGACAAATTGCGGAAAAAATTCGGAGACGATATGATCCACACAGGCTCTGTCTGATATCTGATTACTGATCGCTGAAAACTGTTCTTACACCATATTATGGTACACGCTCTGCACATCATCATCTTCTTCCATCGCGTCAATCAATTCGTTCACCTCTTTTGCATGCTCCGGAGAAAGTTCTTTTGTGGTGGTGGGAATGTATTGCAGCTCGGTGCTTGCCGGTTCAATCCCTTTTTCTTCTAACGCTTTTTGCATCGCGCCAAATCCGTGGAACGATGTGTACACATACAAGAACTTTTCATCACCGGTCAGATCATCCAATCCGTGATCGATCATTTCCAATTCAAACTCATCAACATCTTTTATTTTTTCAATGGGAATTTTGAAGAGACCTTTGCGCTCAAACATAAATGCGATCGAGCCGGGATTTCCCATCGAGCCGCCATAATTTTTAAAATGATGTCGAACGTTGGAAACTGTCCGCGTTTGATTATCCGTTGCACATTCCACAACAACGGCAATTCCGTGTGGCGCGTATCCTTCATAGATAATTTCAAAATATCCCGACGTGTCCTTATTGGAAGCCCGTTTGATCGCTGCATCAATACGATCTTTCGGCATATTCACGCTTTTTGCGTTCTGAATTGCAATGCGAAGGTGCGAGTTCGCTTTCGGATCTACTCCGCCGGCTTTGACGGCAATTTCAATATCTTTTCCGATACGGTTAAATGCCTTCGACATTTTTTTAAACCGCGCGAACATGACATATTTACGTTTTTCGAATATTCTTCCCATAACAAACCAATGGATACGGTATAATTGACAATGGAAAATTTGTTTTCTCAAAATCCGTTCATCGTAAGTGCGGTTCCGCGTGTTTTGGATGAACGAATTGAAGAATAACAATTTTGTTAAAAACTATAGTGATGAATTAAAATACAAAAATTGAACGTGAAGTGGAAGAAGGAAAAACAGCTCTTTTTTTTCTGCTTGTTCTTTTCTTTTTTCAACACTACATTTCTTCGATGAATCTCGAGCGTGAAATTCTTAAGGAACATTCCAAACATCAAACGGTAAAGATAGCGAATTGGATCGGCGATAACGAGACTCGTTTCGCTGATCTCATGAAATTATTTCTCACTGCGGAATACCAAATCGTCCAACGTTCCGCGTGGATCGACTCTCGCTGTGCCGAACAACATCCTGATCTCACCAAACCATGGTTGTCAAAAATGGTGAGCCGTGCCGGCGAAAAAAATGTTCATGATGCGGTAAAAAGAAATGTTGTTCGCCTCCTTCAGTTTGTTGATGTCCCGCGTGCGTTGCAGGGGAAAGTTGCAAATCTCTGTTTTGATTTTTTGCAAGATCTGAAAGCACCAATCGCCGTTAAGGCGTTTTCGATGACCGTGCTCGCCAAACATTGTTAAGAGCGACCCCGACCTGAAACACGAGATAGTGCTTGTTATAGAACAAATGCTTCCGTACGGTTCTGCGGGAATCCAGTCCCGTGGAAGAAAAATGTTGAAGCAGCTTTTGTAATAATCTTGTTTATCACTTTTCTCCTTTCTACATTAAAGAAAAAAATATGACAAAAAAATCCATTGTGTTACTTTCCTTTGTGTTTCTCTTTTTTTCTTCACCGCTTTCCGCACAAGATTTTTACCCAGCGAAAGAAGGAAAATCTAAAGAGCGAATGTTTGGCGTTGGCGGACAAGCTACATATCCTGTCGCCGGGGTTAGTTTAAAGTTCAACATCGGAGACCATGCTGCACTTCAAGGAATTTTTGGAGCTTTCGGACTGGTGAGTATTGAAGTGAAATCGCTTATGGCTCGCGGTCTCTTTCGTTTCAACGAAACACGTGGTGTTGAACCGTATCTTTACGCTGCTATCGGTGTTTGGACGATAAAAGAAACAGGTTTTTTAGGAGCGCTTGATCCTGCGGCAACAATAGAAGAGACTTTTCCTGGGTACGGCATCGGCGGCGGAATTGAATATGAATCCGAAAAGATTCCAGATGTTGCATTGAACTTTGAAATTGGTTACGGTTCTCTTCGAAACAAAAAAAGTACGTTTCAATTCTCCTCTATCACCTATGGTGCTGGTATTCATTATTATTTTATGAGATAACATTATGATAAAACAATTTCTTCTTCTCGTGCTTTTCGCTTGTACGGTGAATACACAAACAATACAATCGCCAAGCAAGAAGTTAACGCTCAATTTTTCCGTAACGTCGGATAGCGTGCCACAATACCAACTTTCATTTGGGAAAAAATCCGTTCTTCATCCAAGCAAGCTTGGTCTTGCGCTGAAAGATCAGGCATCGTTCCTTGCCGGTTTCACTATTGCATCTGTTGAATCCTCACTCGTTGATAATTCGTGGAATCCGGTGTTGGGCGAAGTAAAAACTATTCAAAATAATTATCGTGAATTGAAAGTAACGCTGCGTCAGCCGGCGCAAAACAATCGCGAAATTGTAATCGTGTTCCGATTATTTGATGAAGGTCTTGGTTTTCGGTATGAATTTCCCAAACAGGATAATCTGAATTATTTTACCGTAAGCGATGAACGAACGGAGTTTGCGCTTACGGGCGATCATAAAGCATTTTGGATTCCCGGAGATTTTGACACAAATGAATATCCATACTTTCATACATCGTTACGTGATGTGAACGCGATGCAAGGAATGTCGTCGTCCGAAATCGCTACGCGAAGTGTTATCGCACCGAACGCCGTGCAAACTCCTGTAATGATGAAATCTTCGGACGGATTGTATGTCAATATCTTCGAAGCGGCACTCTCAAATTATCCCGCAATGTGTCTCAGCATCAACAAGAATAATTTTGTGCTGACATCGATCATTGCGCCGGATGCGGTGGGAAATAAAGCATATCTTCAGGCACCGGCAAAAACGCCATGGCGAACAATTTTTGTAAGCGACAAAGCCGCGGATATTCTCGCTTCAAAGATGACGCTGAATTTGAATGAGCCTTCAAAAATTGAAGATGTTAGCTGGATCAAACCGGTAAAATATATCGGCATCTGGTGGGAAATGCATGTTGGTGTTGCATCGTGGAATTATGCGGACACGAACAATGTAAAGATCGGCGAAACAAATTGGAAAGCGTTGCGACCAAACGGTCGTCATGGCGCAACAACCGAGCGAACAAAAGTGTATATCGATTTTGCCGCAAACCATGGTTTTGATGGAGTGCTGGTTGAAGGTTGGAACGTCGGATGGGAAGATTGGTTCGGTAATTGGAAAGAAGATGTGTTCGATTTCGTTACTTCGTATCCGGATTTTGATGTTGCGGCTCTGCAAAAATATGCCGCAGAAAAAAAAGTCAAACTCATCATGCATCACGAAACTTCGGCTTCAGCTACAAATTATGAACGCAGAATGGATGACGCGTACCGTTTCATGAATCACTACGGATATAATGCGGTGAAAACTGGCTATGTCGGAAAGATTATTCCCCGCGGAGAATTTCATGACGGACAGTGGATGGTGAATCACTATGTTCGTGCGGCAGAAAAAAGCGCGCAATATAAAATCATGATCAATATGCATGAAGCGGTTCGCCCCACCGGATTGCAGCGCACATATCCAAACTGGCTTGCCAACGAAGCGGCGCGCGGAAACGAATTTAATGCGTGGAGCAGCGGTAACCCGCCCGATCATGAAACGATTCTTCCGTTCACCCGTTTTCTCGGCGGACCGATGGATTATACGCCGGGTATTTTCCAAATAAAAATGAGTTTCTATGATCCAAAGAAGAAAGAACAAGTTCACACAACACTTGCAAAACAATTAGCGTTGTATGTAACCATTTACAGCCCAATGCAAATGGCTGCCGATCTTCCGGAAAATTACGAAGCAAAGCTTGATGCGTTCCAATTTATTAAAGATGTTGCCGTTGATTGGGATGATACAAAAATTTTAGAAGCAGAACCGGGAGATTACATTACTATCGCGCGCAAAGCAAAAAATAGAAATGACGAATGGTATCTCGGAGCAATCACGGATGAAAATCCGCGCACGGCAACCGCTTCGCTGAATTTCTTAACTCCTAAACAAAAGTATGTTGCCACGATCTACGGCGACGCATCGGACGCACATTGGGAGAAGAATCCGATGGCGTACAAGATTGAACATTTTCTTGTTAACGAAAAAACCGTTCTTAAATTAAATTTAGCTGCCGGCGGCGGAACGGCGGTAAGCATTAAACCTGCGACAATCGAAGAAAGCAAAAATCTTAAACCATACAAAAAATAATCTTGTACGAAAATGTATCGCGAAACTCCG
>JANONI010000016.1:0-2677 GCA_031420755.1 Bacteroidota bacterium
TATTACCTGCTCGGAGGTTATGCGCTGGTTAAGATCATCAGCGCGTTCGATGCAGGATACACTGTGGAGCGGCAGAATTTTACGCCAACTCTCGGATATAATGAAAAGACAAAGTCATTTGCTCTTTCATTTGTGTTTCCAATTGATTAGAGATATGGTCGAACAAAAATACGGCGGAAGGAAAAACAAATCATGACTCAGGCACAGCAATACATTCCCGCGCTGCGTTTTCATTTTTTAACACCGTTGTACGATGCGACGCTGAAATATGTCATGCGGGAACGTCATTATAAAGAAGAATTATGCAGAATCGTTCCGCAGCATGCAGAAAAAATTCTTGATGTCGGCTGCGGCACAGGAACACTCACCGCAATGATGAAACGAACTCATCCTTCGTCACACATTCATGGTGTTGATATTGATGATAACGTTCTAAAGTTAGCGCAACAAAAAATTGTACAGCAATCGTTAAACATTTCTTTACACAAAGGAAGTGTAATTCAATTGCCGTTTGAGGATAATTCGTTCGATGCGGCATTCAGTTGTCTTGTTATCCATCATTTAATAACGCAGGATAAGCAAAAGGCGATGCAAGAAATATTCCGTGTTCTAAAGCCCGGCGGCAAACTTGCCATCGCCGATTTCTCGCCGCCGCATAATATTTCTATGATGATGATAACGCTGGCGACGCAAAACTTTGAAGAAACGTATGACAATTTTCATGGGCGTTTGCTGGAATTTATTCCGCAAGCGGGGTTTTCACAATTATCGGTTGATGGAAATTTCTGGACGCCGTTGGGAACAGTTTCTATAATCACAGCAACAAAACCAATACACTAAAAGGAGAAATGTTATGAAGAACAGATTCATAGTAACTCTTGTCCGAAGGACGCTTCGCGTCGTTGTGTTTGTGCTTGCATTAACAGGCGCCACAATGAATGCTCAAGAGACGAAAAAAGATAAATCATGCGCCGGCGGATGTTGCCTGCCCGCTCAACAAGTCGAGTCTTCGACCGTAGGCACGCAGGTCACAAAGGACTCCTTTGGAGCGGGTGGAGGTGGTGACAAAGAAATAGCGATAGCTGACCCCAAGGGGGCAAGCATGCAAGACCACAACCAGCATCAACACGGACAAAACAAAAAAGATACTACTGCAAAAAAGGAAGTTGAAAAAATACAGACTAAATATACATGCCCGATGCATCCGGAAATAAAATCTTCAAAACCGGGAACTTGCCCAAAATGTAAAATGGATCTGGTTGAGGTAAAGAAAGAAAAGAAATCCCTAATGAAACAAAAAATGCAAGCAATGAAGGATGGCAAATATAATTGCTGCCTTCAAGAACCCTGCGATGAATGCTTGAAAGCCCATGGTTCGTGTGATTGTAAAAATGCAGTAAAAAATGATAAACCGGTTTGTAACGAATGTTATGGCGGATGGCAGCGTGGCGAAGGAGATGTTTCTGGAAAAACATTCAAGGATATTAAAAAAGGACACGAACATAAGCATTAATTTACGAATCCTTTTAAGAGTGCCATCATCATACTTATAAGATTGTTGAGATAACACCTAAATTACTACACAATACCACATACTATATATTGGAGAAACACTATGAAACAGTTGTTTGTTCTATTATTTGCCGCTCTTGTTCTCATCGGATGTGAAAAAGATGATACAATAATAGCAGCAGACCCAGCGTCTTCATATTTAACAATTTCACCCTCCGATAATCAATCAAGTGTTACACAATCGACACCAATTACACTCACATTCAGTAAAGCAGTTGATAAATCGGTCGTTGAAAAGAATTTCCGCTTAATGAATGAACGATCCTACGTTGATTCATTATGTCCTGTTTCGCCCACGATGGGTCACGGTTTAATGATGAATTCAATGCTTGATAGTATGAAAATTAATCATCTCGACAGCATACACGGATTGAAAGGAACATTTGTCTGGAGTGCAGACAGTAAAACATGCACGTTTATTCCAGATACACTTCTTCGTCCCGGAATGCAGCACATGGTTCATCTTCGCGAAGCAATGACAAGAATGATGGAACAACAAATGGGATCAATGGGAATGACGGGACGGAGTGGTATAGGAAATGGAATGGGAATGACATTCCATTTCACGACAAAAAGCAGCGGTAATTTTGGCGGTGGACACGATTCACATCATCCTTAAGGAGGAAGTATGAAAAAAGTAACATTTATTTTTGCATTGTGTGTTGCAGTTGCAACATTCGGTTATGCACAACATCAGCATGGCGGAGGTTTGTTCTCTTTGAAGAAAGATCCCACCATCGCAGCAATGCTGTCATTACAACCTCTTCCAATCGATTTGGGAAGTTTTTATGCTGGAAACTGGGAGCGCGGAATCCTCTACTCAGCGGCAGAAGTTGCACTGTTTGTTCCAGCCATGATATTACTTTCAGAAAATTCTAACTGGAGAGGACGCCATGGATACGATTCATATTATTACACTGATGCGAATCGAACAACGTGGACGCAAGCAGAACGTGAACGCTTGTATTACCTGCTCGGAGGTTATGCGCTGGTTAAGATCATCAGCGCGTTCGATGCAGGATACACTGTGGAGCGGCAGAATTTTACGCCAACTCTCGGATATAATGAAAAGACAAAGTCATTTGCTCTTTCATTTGTGTTTCCA
>JANONI010000017.1:0-3309 GCA_031420755.1 Bacteroidota bacterium
TTTAACTGATCGCAATTAGTTAAACCTTAAAAAGTCTTTATTACACAACCTTGTCAAGGTTCTGAAACAAATTTTATCTAACCTTGACAAGGTTTCTTACTTTTAAGGGGCGACTAATTAGAAATGGTTGAAATTTTCAAAATGGTCTATCACAAAAAATGGTAGACCATTTTTTTTGCTTATTATTGGAAGCGACAATGTCGAGTTTTGGGTAAATTTGATGATTTAGGATAAATCATTATATTCAAAGAGAAAGAATTTTCATATCAGAAAGAAAAATTTATGAAATCTGTTCAATTAACCATTCAAGGAATGACCTGTGGTCACTGCGTTATGTCGTTGAAAAAGGAATTAGGAAAGATTGATGGTCTTGTCATCAATTCTGTCAATATCGGCTCAGCAGAAGTTGTGGTTGATGAATCTAAAGTGTCAGATCAACATCTTCTTCATGCAGTTGAAGAAGCAGGTTATTCAGTAGTTTCAATTCAGTAACATCAGTCAATAAGAAGATAAAAAAACGAACCGTTACCTTATCCGAAGGCACGAAGTGCTCCTTCGGAGATGCTTCGCAAAGGTGGCGGTTCGTTAGAGAGACAAAATTCGATAAAAGATGTCAGACACCTTCCGCCAACGGCGGATAAATATCGGTGTCAGACATCTTTCGTAAGGAAAAATTATGGAAACAAAAATTCAAACACTAACGCTTCCTGTTGAAGGAATGACCTGTGCAAGTTGTGTAGCACGGATAGAGAAAGTCCTTGCACGAGTTGATGGAGTAGAAAAAACAACAGTCAATCTTGCAACCGAAAAAGCAACGATACAATTCAATCCTTCGATCACAACGCAAGAACAACTTGCAAAAGTGGTGGAAGAAGCTGGATATAAACTGATTATTGAAAACGTAGAACCCTCGAAGGGTTTTAAACCCTTCGAGGGTTACGACAAGTTAAAGAAAGAATTTATTCTAAGTGCGGCTCTTGCACTTCCAATTATGATCATCAGTATGGTAAGTATGACGAGTTGGTTCATGAAAATTTCTCCGCTAAGTATGGAGGCAGTTAATAAACTGTTCTTCCTTGGTGCCACCGTTGTTATGGTGATCTCAGGAAAACGATTCTTCACTATCGCGTGGAAGTTGGCAAAACATTTTGACTCTGATATGAATACGCTTGTTGCAGTCGGTACCGGTGTTGCATATCTCTTCAGTTCAATCGTTGTGTTATTTCCCGAATGGCTTCCTGATACCGTTGGGATGAACGATGTTTATTTCGATACTGCCGTCTCGATCATAACACTTATTCTTCTTGGGAAAGTTTTAGAAGCGAAAGCGAAAAAACGTGCATCCGATGCAATGAGAAATCTGATGTCCATTCAGCCAAAAACTGCCCGCGTCTTTCGGAATAATGAATACACCGATATTGTAATCAACGATGTCGTGAAAGATGATATGATTCTTGTTCGTCCGGGAGAAAAAATTCCCGTTGATGGAATTATTGAAAAAGGAGAAACATCGATTGATGAGTCGATGATGACGGGAGAAAGTATTCCTGTAACGAAGAAGAGCGGCGATAAAGTGATTGGTGGAACGATTAATACCACAGGAAGTTTAGAATTTCACGCAACAGCGGTTGGAAGTGATACGATGCTTGCTCAGATCGTCCGTTTGGTTGAAGAAGCGCAGGGATCGAAAGCGCCGATACAATCGCTTGCTGATAAAATTGCATCTGTCTTTGTTCCTGTTGTTCTTGTTATTTCTTTGTTGACTTTTGTTTTGGGATTTATGTTTTGGGAATTGGAATTTGCTCAAGCAATGATCCACGCAATCGCTGTTTTGATCATCGCATGTCCGTGTGCTCTTGGTCTTGCAACACCAACGGCAATTATGGTTGGAACAGGACGTGGAGCTTCAGCAGGAGTATTAATCAAAAATGCAGAAAGTCTAGAACGAGCTGGTTCTATTACAACTGTCGTATTCGATAAGACAGGGACGATAACAGAAGGGAAGCCATCGGTAACAGATGTTGTTCAGTTCAATGACTTTACGAAGGAAGCATTGATGATGTTGGCTGCGTCGTTGGAACATAAATCAGAACACCCGCTTTCGAAAGCGATTGTAGAATATGCTGAAAAGAATAATATCTCGTTGCAATCTGTTGAATCATTTCTTGCCAATCCAGGGTTTGGAATTACCGGGAACGTTGCCGGAAAAAATATTGTGATTGGAAAAGAGGCGATGATGCGGGAATCGTTAGTTAATATCAGTGCGGCAGAAGAGATAGTCTCACGACTTCAACAAGAAGGAAAAACTGTGGTATATGTTGGCGTGCAGAAAAAGTTTGTAGGAATAATTGCAATTGCGGACACGATTCGTGAATCATCAAAAGAAGCGATCCGCAAACTTCAAGAAATGAATATTAAAATTGCATTGTTGACGGGTGATAATAAAATAACTGCTGAAGCGATTGCAAAAGAAGTTGGAATCACAACGGTGATCGCAAATGTTTTGCCGAAAGATAAAGCAGAATATATCAAGCAACTGCAATCGAACAATGAGATTGTTGCAATGGTTGGAGATGGAATTAACGATGCGCCGGCACTTGCGCAAGCGAATGTCAGTTTAGCAATGGCTTCGGGGACCGATGTTGCGATGGAAACCGCAGACGTTGTATTGATGCGCCACGATCTGACCGCAGTTGTTCGGGCAATTACATTATCGCGCAGTACGATTCGAACGATCAAACAGAATCTTTTCTGGGCATTTATCTACAACATTATTGGAATTCCTCTTGCGGCGTTTGGAATGTTGAGTCCGACATTTGCGGCGGGAGCGATGGCGTTCAGTTCGGTAAGTGTGATTAGCAATTCGCTGAGGTTAAAAACGAAAAAGATATAATAAGGGCAGTTCTCAAAATCCAAATGTATTGTCATTCTCTACGAGTCGTAGACCGAGGAGCCTGCCTGCACGAAGCCGATGCTTCGTTTCGGCGAAGGCAGGCGGAGCGACCTGCCCGCCGCACAAACAACGTGCTTTGGCAGGCGGGCGAGGAATCTCGTTTTTTCCCTCTCTACGAGCCGTAGGCAAAAAGAAGAACAAGATTCCTCACTCCCGCCTGACCGCTGGTCGAAGACTCGACTCGTTGAGCGGGCAGGTCGTTCGGTCTACGACTCGTAGAGAATGACATTGATTAACTAATTTTGAGAACTGCCCATAAATGAATTTTCTCAAACGTCTGTCGGAATATTTTGCATTTACTAAAAATGAACAGAAAGTTTTCCTTTTTCTTTCACTAGTACTGATGGCGGGCGTTG
>JANONI010000018.1:0-3040 GCA_031420755.1 Bacteroidota bacterium
CATCAACAGAAAAAATATTGCCAGGACTTGTCAACAATGTCACTCGCAAATTGAAGAAGTGCATCGTAAAGTGATTGATGGGAAACTGTGGGAAAAAGAAGCGCATATCCTTCCAGCGTGCGTAGATTGTCATCAGCCCCATAAAGTAAGAAAAGTTTTTTACGACCAAGGGATGGCGAATAAGGATTGCATGATTTGCCACGAGAGAAAAGATATTACGTCGTCAACCGATGGTCGTTCAATGTTTGTTGATGTGAGTGAATATGCGGCTTCGAAGCATGGACCTAAAGTTTCATGCAGCCAATGCCATAGTGAAGTGAAATCTTCGCATTCGCGCCCCTGTGATGCCATCACTAAAAAAGTTGATTGCGCACAATGCCATGCAGCGGTTGGCGATCAATATAAAAGAAGCACGCATGGACAATTGTTCGCTAAGAATGATTCCAATGCGCCAACGTGTAAAGAATGTCATGGAAATCATGATGTAAAAGGAAAACTAGATCCGGCTTCGCCAATATTTGCAACAAAAATTCCAACATTGTGCGCACGGTGTCATCAAGAAGGCAAAAAAGCGGCAGTGCGGTATACCGGTACGGAACATGACATTATTAAACATTATGCAGAAAGTATCCACGGAAAAGGGTTAACACAAAGCGGATTGACTGTTACTGCGAAATGTACGGATTGTCATACAGCTCACCGTGAACTTCCTAAATCAGATTCGTTATCGAGCGTTAATGCAAAAAATCTTTCTGCAACTTGCGGTACATGTCATCATGGAATTCAAGAAAAATTTGATAAGAGCATCCACTCTTCGTTGGTCTCAAAATCCGATAAACCTCTTCCGATGTGCAACGACTGCCATTCTGCACACACAATCGATCGAACGGATATTAAAGGATTTAAATTGGGAGTAATGAACACCTGTGGAAAATGTCACGAAAAAATTACCGCAACGTATTTTGATACGTACCACGGAAAGGTTGCAACACTGGGCTACACGAAAACTGCAAAGTGTTATGATTGCCATGGCGCACACGATATTCTTCCGACATCAGATCCGAAATCGCATTTAAGCAGAGCAAACGTTGTTGAAACGTGTCAAAAATGTCATCCGGGTGCGAATAGAAGATTTGCAGGTTATTTAACCCATGCAACACATCATGATCCCGATAAATATCCAATTCTTTTTTGGGTATTCTGGGGAATGACAGGACTTGTGATTGCAACATTTTTCTTTAGTGGAGTTCACACATTATTATGGCTGCCTCGTGCTTGGCAGATGAGAAAGATTCATAAGCAAATGGAGAAAGAACATGGAGGAGAAAGGCAATATCAGCGCTTCTCGCGATTAAATCGGATACTTCATATTGCAATGATCATAAGTTTTCTCTCGCTTGCGTTAACGGGAATGATGTTAAAATTTTCTTACACTGGCTGGGCGGAAATACTTTCTCGATTTTTCGGCGGCTATGAAGGCGCAGGATTTATTCATCGCTTCGCCGCAACAATTATGATCATCATCTTCATTACTCACATGTACGATCTGTTTCGCCGCAAGAAAAAAGAATTTGGTTCATGGAAGAATATGCTTTTTGGTGCCTATACAATGCTTCCGACAAAAAAAGATTTTCACGATGTGGTAGGTTCAATTAAATGGTTCATAGGAAAAGGTCCTCGTCCGCAATATGGACGTTGGACATACTGGGAAAAATTTGATTACTTTGCAGTGTTCTGGGGGATGATTGTTATCGGTTCAACCGGTCTGATGCTTTGGTTCCCGGAATTTTTCACGAACGTTATGCCCGGATGGTTCATTAATGTTGCAACCATCATTCACAGCGATGAGGCGTTACTTGCAACCGGATTTATTTTTACCGTTCACTTTTTTAATACGCACCTGCGTCCGGAAAAATTTCCGATGGATCTGGTTGTGTTTACCGGTCGTATGTCTGTGGAAGAATTAAAACGAGATAAACCTGCTGAATATGAATCGCTGGTGCAACGCGGCGAACTTGAACAGTACCTTGTTGAACCGTATCCGCCAGTCGTTCTCAAAGCGATAAAAATATTTGGATGGGCGGCTGTGATCATCGGATTCAGCGTTGTCTTGTGGATAATTTATGCAATGATTTTTAACTACCAATAAAAAAAAATACTTTACGTTATGAGAAAAAAAATTAAAAAATTAATACCGACCTTATTTTTCAATATGGTTAGCTTTTCCGGTGCTGCAATTTCTGTAATAAGCGTTGGTTTAATAGTCTTTCTTTTCGCTCTTGAATTTTTTGGCGCCCAACAAAAACCGTATATGGGAATTATTACGATCGTAATTCTTCCAACATTCTTTCTTGTCGGTATTGCGGTTATTCTAATTGGGATGAGAATTGAAAATAAACGACGGTTAAAAACTGGTGTTATAAAATTTCCATTCCCAATATTGGATTTTAATGATTCTCACCAGAGAGGAAAGTTTGCATTTATTTCTGCTGTTGTCATTTTTATTCTTCTCACCTCTGCCTTTACAAGTTTTCAGATATATGAATACACAGAATCCGTTGAATTTTGTGGTGAAGTTTGTCACGCGGTAATGAAACCAGAATACACCGCGTATATGTTTTCGCCCCACGCAAAAGTTTCGTGCGCAGAATGCCACGTTGGTACTGGTGCCGATTGGTATGTGAAATCGAAATTAACAGGGGCATATCAGGTGTATTCGGTGCTGTTCGAAAAGTATTCACGTCCCATTCCAACTCCGGTGCATAATTTACGTCCTGCACAGGGAACGTGTGAACAATGTCATTGGCCTAACCATTTTTATAGAGATAAACAAGTAATACGAACCTATTACATGCCAGACGAAAAAAATACACCATGGACAATTTCTTTATTGATGAAAATTGGAGGTGGAAGCCCGGAAACAGGGGTAACGTCAGGAATTCATTGGCATATGAATATTAACAACCATGTTACCTATACCGCCATTGATGAACGACGTCAAGACATACCGGTAATTCGGGTGCATCGTGATGGTACTAAC
>JANONI010000019.1:0-6155 GCA_031420755.1 Bacteroidota bacterium
GAAAGGGAATTTCGGGAATAACTGCTCGCGCAAAACATTTCAATAAACCAGTTCATGCATTTGTCGGACGAATACAAGGAAACACTGAAGAATTAGTATCAAAACTCGGTCTTGCATCATTGACTCAAATTTCTCCTGAAGAACTCACCACGCAGGAAGCGATCCGCGATGCGAGCTGGTTGTTAGCAGATGCGGTGTATCATCATTCATTTTAGCCACACCTGCCCGCCGCTCTGCTTTGGCAGGCGGGGAGAACACAGAGAGTCATATGAAAAAAACATTATTACTTTCATTCATCGCTTACCCATTCGCTCTCTCCTCCTAAAAGTTGCAACCCACGCACTTTATTTCGGTTGCAACTTTTTTAACGGTGGGCTTACTTCTCGGTTTATTTTGGACAGCAGTGACTTTCATTGGTTGTTATCAATATTGCGTTAGCACAAAACATTGATGAACTCGGGATAAAAGTCTCAGGTAATGGAAGACAATTTGTTTTTACCAATAATGAAGCCGGGACATTTCACGGCGAAGTGAATGAACAAAACTCAGGTGGCAATGCGGAAAGAAATTCTTTGTGAATATATTCACACACCTGCATATGTAAAGAATACGTTCGGAAATGTAAAAGCAAATCAATTGAGTTTAGCGTGCCACTTGAGTATATTGGAAGACCAAGCAACAACTGAACCATGGCTGGACCATTGCGGTTCCGATCGGTGCACAAGACGATCGAGACTGTGTCAAAAGTCAAATTTTGTGAAACACATCCCCGAAATCTTTGAGATTTCGGGGATATTAACGCTGAAAAAATAGTTTTGACACAGTCTCGATCACGGCGGCACAGGAATTGGAGGATTTCGAACGATTGAGAAGAATGTGGACGAATTGCATGGCAAAGGGAAAATAAATCAGAACGATTCGAACGTTTATGATGTTGTACTAATCAACTAACACAATTACATTATTTTTGGAGGAAGTATGTTTTTTTTATTTTTTGTTTTGGCATCAATAGTTGCTTTTTTGTCGTGGCGCACCATGCGTCTCAATCCTAATACAAAAGGAAATGCAAATATTTCATTGCTCGTTGCTTTTGGTGCGGCTATGGTGGCACTGTCAAATGCGTTCACCGTAATTCCTGCCGGTAATATCGGCGTAGTCGATTTTTTTGGAACTGTTTCTGAAAACACGTTGAAATCAGGGATCAATCTTGTCAATCCGCTTGCTCGCATCGTCAAAATGTCCGTGAAGACACAAGAGTTGAAAGAAGTGATGGAGGTTCCCTCAAAAGAAGGCTTAACTGTTCAGTTGGAAGTGAGCATTCTGTATCATTTGAATCCTGATAAGGCGGCAGATGTGTACAAAACGGTCGGTGAAAATTATGAGGGGATCATTCTTGAACCACAAGTTCGTTCCGTAACACGCGGAGTAACGGCAAGTTTTGAAGCGAAAGCACTCTATACATCGGAACGCGAACAGCTTTCCAAAATGATTCTGGATGATATCAAAATAGCAACTGCTGCACGCGGCATCAATGTTGAGTCTGCACCACTGCGTCGTGTTACACTCCCGTCCGGACTGTCTGCTTCCATCGAACAAAAATTGCAATCCGAACAGGAAAGCCAGCGAATGCAGTTCATATTGACAAAAGAAAAACAGGAAGCCGATCGAAAACGGATCGAAGCGCAAGGGATCTCGGATTTTCAAAAAATCGTCAATCAAGGATTGAATCAGCAACTGCTAACATGGAAAGGAATTGAAGCGACGGAAAAACTTGCCATGTCGCCCAATTCAAAAATTGTGGTGATCGGCGGAGGTAAAACAGGGTTACCGTTGATCTTCGACGCGAAGTAAAAAAATATTCCATCGGTAAATTTAAAAAGCAGCGGGAAATATTTTTCCCGCTGCTTTTTTATTTTTAGAGTTTCACGATGAGTAACCACGAAGAGATTTTTTCCATGCAACATATCCTAAAATTCCCAGTACAAGATAGACTGCATACAAGAACATCGTAAAATACAATTCCTTCATTGCGTACATCGCAATCGAACCGATATTCACAATCGTCCACAAGATCCAGTTCTCAATATATTTTTTTGCCATCATCCACTGCGCCGCCATACTTAACACTGCTAACAACGAATCGATGAATGGTAATGATGCGTCTGTAAGTCTATGCAGTAGTGTGCCCAGCACCGCTGTTGTTATCACAACAAACAACGTGGTGAAACCATACAGTGTTCGTGTTCCCCATGATACTTTCAATTCCGTTTTTTTCTCTCCGCCGTACAACCATTCATACCAGCCGTACACCTGCAGAACAATGAAGAATACCTGCAATCCCATGTCTGCGTACAATTTCACTTCGTAAAAAATAAAGATATAGATGAACACCGATACGATCCCAAGAGGATAGCACCAGATATTCTGGCGAGTGACTAAAAAAACAGAAAGTAAGCCAAGAATAACAGCGGCGACTTCGGTAAATGTCATTATTATTTTGTGATGTGAGAATGGATCGTGAACAACAACAGTGAGCCGCTCTTCAATGTAATGGTGATGATATGTTGTGCCGCTTCATTGCTGGAACCTTCACGAATGCCAAGTTCCAGTGTTTCATTGTTCAGCGGAAATTTTAATCCTTGTGTTCTAATGCCCGAACATTTTCCCATCGGCAGTAACGATATTTGCTGGCCGATTTCAGCAGTGAAGCGGATTTTTTTGTGAATAATTTCTGCCGTGCACCGTTCGTCAAAAAATTGCAGAGAAATCTTCCGATGATACTTCATCAGAATACTGAAATTCGCCATTGTATGGTCAGGTCTATCCCCCGTTGCACCGATGATGATTGCAGAGGCAAATGAGTGCAGGATAAGATAGTTCATCACTTTTTCAAGATCGGTGCTGTTCTGATCCGGGTTGTGAATGATTGGAACAGACGAGAAATAATGCCGCGTCTTTTGCGTGATCGAATCCAGATCGCCGATGATACAATGCGGCAAGATGTTGAATGCGCGCGCTTTGTTTGCACCGCCATCGGCACAAATAATGAACGGTTTTTTCTTTAGCAGCGGAGCAAGTAATTTTTGCGACGGCATTTCTCCGTTACAAATAATCAGCGCATGTTTTTGTTTTTTCATTATTTTGCTGGCAGGCCGGCATTAATGCCGACCTGCCCATGTTACAATGTTACCGTTAACCCAATCAGGTAATTCCGTTCTGCCGCCGGGAAGAAAGCATTTCCTTCTCCATTTTGGAGATATAATGTATTCAATACATTGCGCACTTCTCCGCGTAATGAAATTTCAGCATCGCCGAGCTTCGGCAGAACATACACCGATTCAAAATTGAACACGGAATACGCATCGTTTGTATTCTTGCTTGTATTAAAATTATCTGTCCGAAACGATCCGACATATTTTCCAAGAAGTGAAGCATAAAATCCTTCCTGTTCAAACGTAAACCGTACATTCCCGACAACACCCGGAAAACCGGCTATCGGATTGTTGTCGAGTTTTTCTTTGTGCGAATAGTTTACTCCTCCAACCGTACTGTCAAAAATAACGGTAGTAAAGTTGATGATCTTATTCAGCGACAACGCCGCATTTCCGCTAATTACAAAATAATCTATCAAGCGAATTGTTCCGTCAACTTCTGCACCGAAGTGACGCGTACGTGGTGCATTACCATACACAGGATTTCCGAAAATATCAACCTGCCCGGATTTAACAAGTTCGTTGGTAAATTCCATCCAGTACACATTTCCCGACCATTGAACTTCATTCGTTTTATATCCGACACCGAGTTCAAGATTCAATAATTGTTCCGGTTTTGCAATTGGTTTATTGAAATCATATTTCGTTTTTCCGCCCATCGTATCCGCTTTGAATGCCGGAAGCGCACCGAAATACGAATCTTCGGCAGCGTAGAGATTTCTCAATCGCGGTTCTCGTGAAGTGTAACCGAATGATACATAGGTATTCCATTCATTGGTCATATTATAATTCAATCCTAACCGTGGATTGAGGAAATAGTATGGAACACTAAATGAGGTATTCAAAAATTTTTCATTGTAAATTTGATATTCATTGTACGCTAACTGAATATTTGCCATCAGCGTCATCTCATCTTGCACTTTGAAATTCTCCGTAACATAGACTGATGCCATATGTTTCTCAGCATCATATTGGTAGAAACGATAATCGGGATCAAAATTTGCGGGAAATCCTTCAGCATATTGAAGTTTTCCCCAGTGTGTTCCTTTGTGATAACGATACTCACCGCCGATGATCAATTCTCCCCGTTCGTGCTCCCATTCGTAACGCGGTAACCAACCCCATTGCACAAGATCAACACCGCCGCGGATTATTTCATTTTCTAAATTCCGTCCAACAACATAATTGGTAAGACGAAACGATAATGTATCCGTGTCTGAAATAAGATTTCCCGCATTGTCATAATTCTTTCCAGCCCACGTTCCGTCATAATCAAAATATCCATGGCTGTCAAAAAAGAATAATGTATTGTGCAATTTTTCTGTTTCAGAAATTTTCCATTCATTTAAAATCTCATAATGCGGCTGATTGAATCTTTCGTTTTCTTGCTGCCGACGAGGAACACCGTATGTAATTGCCGTTCCGTCATCTGACACATACGAAAAATTCATTCTCCGTAATTTTTTATCTGTATTCACAAATTTCGGCAATCCTGTATAAACAAGTTGATCTGTTAACGGACCGCCAAACAAATGAACGCGCGTCGTCATATTCTCATCAAAACGCAGCGCGCCAAGAAAATATGAACCGGCTTCGAACGCGGAATGGATACGATAACCGTTGGATTGAATTTTTCCGAGTCGTCCGTAGAACATGTATTTGTTGTCAATCAATCCGGAATTGAATGTCGCAGAAAGTTTTTTCATCGTCATAGGAAGTGATTGTGAGCTATCGCCATATTCTTGAAATCCGTACATCGCTTCAAATTTTGCGTACGGTTTTTGTGTGAACGGATTTGTAATTATATTCACCGAACCGCCAATTGCCGGCGGACCGTAGAATGCGGATCCCGCTCCGCGCTGCACCTGCACATTGGATGAACTCGCAAGCAAATCCGGAAAATCGATCCAATACACATTGTGATCTTCAGGATCGTTCTGAGGAACGCCGTTTACCATTACGGACAATCTGCGCTGATCGAATCCGCGCAAAAAGATATAGTTATATCCAACGCCGTTTCCGCCGTCCGAATACGAGATCATTGCTGGAAGTTCCGATAGCATCACCGGAACATCCTGCATGGAATATCGTTGTTCGATCATTCCTTTATTCAAATTGGTGAATGTTACCGGCGTTTCGCGCTCTTTGGCAGTCGTTCCAGTAATTAACACAGGATCAAGATTGTATTTCACTGAATCTTTTTCCTGCTGTGCAAACATTTGTGAACACAAAACTATCGTTGTGAAAAATAATAGTTGTGCGGTTTGAGTTTTGGGTTTCGTGTTTTTCATTTTTTTTCTCCGTGTTGCTGTGATATTATATTCAAAAATAAAGCATCTATTCGTTTATGATTTTTTGCCACAAAAACACGAAAACACAAAATTCCTTTAAAATCTTTTTTGTGCTTTCGTGATTTAGCGGCATATTTTTGGAATTACTTTTTTCCTACTGCTGAGTAGATACAAAATAAAAATGCCGTTTCCACGCCTGATGAACGCATGAGAACGGCAATAAAATATAATAACAATAAATTTATTGTCGTTTCCCTACGCTGGTATTATCCAGATCAGGTGGTTCTGGCGCTCAAGGCGCCATCAAGGGTATGTTCTCAGTTTCCCGCGGTTGTTCTGCGGAATAACACCCCTAACGAATTAATTGACTTAGTTTTTGAAAGAACAGATTACTGTATTAATATAAGGATGAAGGATGAATTATGAAAGAAGAATTTAGAACGTTCGATGTGTTCATTACTAAAAATCCAACAACACGCCGTTCTTCACTACTTTCCACACATGATTGACGCCGTAATGATATGGAATGTAGCGGTAATCATGCACGTTGTATAACACAACATCCGCCTGTTTGCCGATTTCAATACTTCCAATCTCGCTGGAAAGTCCGAGTGCGGCGGCACCGTTTAATGTTGCGGCGGTGATCGCTTCT
>JANONI010000020.1:0-10829 GCA_031420755.1 Bacteroidota bacterium
GTAACTACTCAGCAATGAAATTTTATGGATTTTTGTATTGTCTACGACTCGTAGAGCGAATCTCTGATTCGCAGTGGCGAGACACTTGCCCGCTCAACGAGTCGAGTCTTCGACCGGTTTGCTTGGCGGGGAGTCTCGCCATACAGTTCTTCGACAGAGACGTTATGTTTGTGCGTATGCATGTCCGAAGGACTCCTTTGGAGCTTCGCATAAATTTCATTAGCATAACACAGAATTAAAAAAAATACGCTGAGCAGTTACGAATTTGCACAAAAGACCCTTTGAGTAATTTTTTAAAGGGTCTTTTGAATTTTAAGCAAATTCTTGACTCTCTCAGTCAAAATTTCTATATTTATGCGGACTTTTTGTGTAAATTCTTTGAAATTTTAGGAAAAACAGCAATTCCCTCTGAATTTGAACGAGGAAAAGAGAATGAAGATCAATATTTCAGGCTTGTCAGAGGGCGTTAGTGTATACGATTTTGTAAAATCTGCCGTTGAATTGGGGTTAGAGCAAAACTTTTTGGGTGAAGTTTACGTTCACGTTACCCTTGAGAAAAGTATTCATCAAATAGCAGTTATGGTGAACGCTTCTGTCAAGGGTGTTTTTGTCTGCGACCGTTGTACCGATGAGTTTGAGGAAGAAGTGAAAACGTCATTTACTTCAATCTATACATGGAATAATGACGGCGAAGCGCAAGATGATGATGACTTCTATATCCTGAAAAAGGAAGACGATCATATTGACCTTGACGGTTCAGTGAAAGAGTATCTGCTTATCTCAATTCCGTTGAAATTGTTATGCAAAAAGAACTGTGAGATTCCTGAATCACTGAACGTAGAACCAGAGATAGAAACCGTAGCTGATCCTCGCTGGAAAAAATTGCAAGAATTATTACGAACCGAAAAAAACTAAAACATTATTTTGAAGGGAACGAAGCAATGCCAAATCCAAAACGACGACATTCCAAAACACGCGGTCGTAAACGCCGAACACATTACAAAGCAGAACTTCCTACGGTTGCAATCGACAAAGCATCGGGGGAAGCGCATTTAAGTCACCGTGCTGTTTGGACATCGGAAGGTAAATTGATGTACAATGGCAGAGTGATTAAAGAAAAGAAAACTGCGTAACATAAACCGGTTTATTCACAGCCACTGCCGAACATTTCTGCAGTGGCTTTTTTTTAGCTGCGTATTCATCAATCGTAAACTACAGTGAATCAATCCTCAAAAAAAATTCGAGTTGCATTAGATGCAATGGGCGGCGATTTTGCACCCGCATATGAAGTGCAGGGTGCGGTTGAATGTCTCCGCCAAAGTAATAACCGATTTCATGTGGTGTTGGTTGGCGACGAACGTACGATCAACGATGAGCTAAAGAAGATCGGCAATACCGCTGGATTGGATTTTTCGATTGTTCATGCGCCCGATGTTATTGATATGCACGACTCGCCGGTAACAGCGATCAAAACGAAACCAAATTCGTCGCTCGTAAAAGGAGTAACGATGCATAAAGAAGGTTTGGTTGATGCGTTTGTCTCTCCAGGAAATACCGGCGCGGTTACCGCGGCTTCCACATTGATTCTTGGAAGAATTCCCGGTGTGAGCAGACCGACCGTTGCGGCAATTTTTCCGAGCGAACAAGGTCCTACGCTGATTGTTGATGCGGGTGCGGTTTCAGATTGCCGACCGCAATTTTTGTTCGAGTTTGGAGTGATGGGAAGTATTTATTCTGAATATATGTTCAAGAAAAAAAATCCGCGTGTTGGGTTGTTGAATATTGGCGAAGAAGAATCCAAGGGAAATGAACTTGCGAAAGAAACATTCAAATATATCTCTGAGCGAAAAGAGAAATTGAATTTTGTCGGTAATATTGAAGGACGCGATATTCTGAAAGGTCACGTGGATGTTGTTGTGTGCGACGGATTTGTTGGAAATGTTCTGCTGAAATTTGCAGAAAGTATTCCCGGATATTTGAAATATCAATTCAAAAAATTTGCAGACAAGAGTATTCTTAACAAATTGATGATCGGCGCGCTTCGCGGTTCACTTCGTGAAATATTCAAGGATATGGACTATACCGAACATGGCGGAATTCCGCTGCTTGGTGTAAACGGAGTAACAATTATCGGTCACGGCGGATCGCCGCCAAAAGCGATAAAGAACATGTTGTTTCGCGCCGAAGAAGTGGTACTACATAAAATCAATCAGCATATACAGGAACAATTAAAAAAATAGCGAGTTTTAATGAGTAAAATAAGAGCAGCGGTTACATCCGTAGGTCATTACGTCCCACCAAAAATAATGACAAATTTTGATCTTGAAAAATTAGTTGACACGAATGATGAATGGATTCGCTCGCGAACCGGTATCAGTGAACGCCGCATTGCCGAAGGTGGTGCGACATCTGATCTTGCGGTGCCCGCGGTCCAAATGCTTTTAAAGAATCGCGGAATCGGTGCCGAAGAAATTGATGTGATCATTTTCGCAACAGTAACGCCCGATATGTTCTTTCCGGCAACGGCGTGCGTGCTGCAGGAAAAGATCGGCGCAAAAAAAGCGTGGGGATTTGATATTTCCGCAGCGTGTTCTGGATTTGTGTATGCGATTTCCCTTGGGACGCAGTTAATAGAAACAGGCGCATATAAAAAAGTTCTTGTTGTTGGTGCGGATAAGATGAGTTCCATTTTGGATTACACGGACAGAAACACGGCAATTTTATTTGGTGATGGAGCCGGTGCTGTGTTATTGGAGCCGAGCAGCGATGAGAAGTTGGGTGTGTTGGATCATAAATTATATTCCGATGGAAGCGGCGGGCAATTCTTATATATGTCGGCAGGTGGAAGTTTAAACCCACCTACGCATGAAACGATCGACAAGAAAATGCATTATTTAGTGCAGGATGGAAAAGCGGTCTTTAAAGTTGCAGTGGTTGGAATGGCGGATGTTTCCGAGGAAATTTTACGGCGCAATAATCTTACTGGTGCAGATGTTGACTGGCTTATTCCTCATCAGGCAAATTTGCGTATCATTGATGCGACTGCGTCACGTATGGGATTGGATAAATCGAAAGTGATGATTAATATCGGGCGGTACGGTAATACAACCGCCGCAACAATTCCTCTTGCTCTTTCTGAATGGTGGCATGAAGGAAAAGTGAAAAAGGGACAGAATCTTGTTCTGGCAAGTTTTGGTGCGGGCTATACGTGGGGTGCGGTGTACGTGAAGTGGGCTTACTAAATCAAGTTAAAAGTCAAAAGTTAAAATTACAAACCTCATTCAAAATAATCTTATAATAACATTCAACTTGAAACTTTTATTTTTTAATTTATGACAGCGTATATATTTCCGGGACAAGGTTCACAGTATGTGGGGATGGGAAAAGATCTCTGCGAACAATTTCCTGTTGTCAAAAAATATTTTGACGAAGCGGATTCGGTGCTCGGATTTTCTCTTTCAACAATTTGTTTTGAAGGACCGGAAGAGGAATTAAAACAGACAAAGAATACTCAGCCCGCAATTTTTCTTCATAGTGTTGCATTGTGGAATTTATTGAAACGGACTGATGCTGCGATGGTTGCCGGACATTCGCTTGGCGAATATTCTGCGCTGGTTGCAGCAGAAGCAATTTCATTTTCCGATGCGATCAAACTTGTTCGGCTGCGCGGAGAATTGATGCAGAAGGCGGGTGAAGAGAATCCGGGAACAATGGCGGCAATTGTCGGTCTTGAGGCAAATATTGTAGGTGAAGTTACAAGTAAAGCTTCCGAAGCGGGAGTTGTGCAGGCGGCAAATTTTAATTCACCGGGGCAGATCGTAATTTCCGGTTCGGTTGCAGGTGTTCGCAGGGCAATGGAAATTGCGAAAGAACGCGGTGCAAAATTAGTGAAAGAATTGGTTGTTAGCGGCGCATTTCATTCGCCGTTAATGCAATCAGCGAAAGAGAGATTGAAAAAAGCGTTGGATGCGGTGATGATCAATGATGCGAAGATTCCGGTGTATGCAAATGTTACGGCAAAGCCTGTGCAACTCGCTGCTGAAATTCGTAAATTATTGTTTGAGCAAGTAACAAATCCGGTGCGCTGGGAAGAGACGGTGAATAATATGTCTGCCGATGGAGCGACAACATTCATCGAAATTGGTCCGGGAAAAGTATTGCAAGGATTGATTAAGCGAACGGTTGCAAGTGCTGAGATTTTTGGAATTGATAAGGCAGCGGAAGTAAAATTGTAAAACAATTCATCGGAGATGATAATATGACAAAAGATACTGTGATCAATGCTCTGAAAGAATTTCCCGAATCGTTTACTCTTGATGAACTAATTGAAAAATTAATATTTAAACAAAAAGTTCAAGCCGGTTTAGAACAATCCAAGCAAGGGAATATTTTTTCAACAGAGGAAGCCAAAAAACAATTGAATAAATGGCTATCGTAAGATGGACACCGCAGGCAATTCAAGATATTAGTGATATTGCTGAATATATTTCAAAAGATTCTGTTCGCTACGCTTCATTGTTTGTTGTAAAAATCTTTGAGAAAGAAAGTGTGTTGTCTGTTTCAGTTCGTGTGGGGAGAGTGGTTCCAGAGTTTGGTGATGAAAATATCCGCGAATTAATATATCAGAGGTATAGAATAATTTACAAAGTGATAAGTGGGGATAGAATAGACATTCTTTCTGTCTTTCATGGTTCACGAATGTTGAACGAAGACTCTATTTTTGAATGAATAAATTAACAATTGGAAAATATATAATTGATCCTGTGTTGTTTGAAAAAGGATTTTCACGGGGCTGCGGACCGTATCAATGTAAAACCAGTTGTTGTTCGTCGGGAGTCTATCTTGATCCGAGCGAGCGTGATGTTATTCTTCAACATAAGGAAGATATCAAGTTGAAGATGGATGAAACCCAAACGACGGATGATTCGGTGTGGTTTGACGATATCAGAGTTGATGATCAAGATTTTCCTGCGGGATACGCTGTTGGGACAGAAGTGCATAATGATAAATGCGTGTTCCTTGGAAAAGACGGACGATGCAGCGTTCAACTTGTTAGTGCTGAACAATACAATGATCCGTGGAAAATTAAACCGTTCTATTGCATTGCCTTTCCAATTTTAATTGATACGGGAGTGTTAACATTCGATGATTATCAGCAGGGGAAAGCGGAGTGTTGTTCAATCGTCAGCGATACGGATTCAACATTGGTTGATTCCTGTAAAGCGGAATTAGAATTTGTGTTGGGTGAAGAAGGATATATAGAATTAATGGCGATGAAGAATAACTATCAATCGAAAAAAATATTCATTCAACAAACAGAATAGTATGACAAATTATAATTTATCCGGGAAAGTTGCTCTCGTTACCGGAGGTTCACGAGGAATTGGACGCTCGATAGTTCTACATCTTGCACAATCAGGTGCCGATGTTGCATTCACCTATCGCAGTAGAGTTGAGGAAGCGAATGTGCTTGTTGCAGAATTACAGTCGATGGGACGAAAAGCGGTGGCATTTCAATCGAATGCTGCAGATACTAATCAGTCGAACGATGTCGTTCAACATGTGATAAAAGAATTCGGGCGGCTTGATATTTTGGTGAATAACGCAGGAATTACAAAAGACGGATTGTTGATGAGAATGAGTGAACAGGATTGGGATGATGTGATTACAACAAATTTAAAGAGTGTTTTCAATTTTACGAAAGCGGTTTGCAGACAAATGATGAGCCAGCAATCCGGCAAAATTGTCAACATTTCGTCGGTTGTCGGCGTTGTTGGTAATGCCGGTCAATCGAATTATGTTGCATCCAAAGCAGGAGTGATTGGTTTTACAAAATCCATCGCAAAAGAGCTTGCTTCCCGCAACGTTCAAGTGAATGCTATTGCGCCCGGATTTATTGAAACTGATATGACAGAAAAGTTGAATGAAAAGCAAAAAGAAGGTATCTTGAGCATCATTCCACAGAAGCGGATTGCTAAACCGGAAGAAATTGCAGCGGTTGTCTGCTTTTTGGCATCGAATGATTCCAACTATATTACCGGACAGACGATTAATGTTGACGGCGGTATGGCGATGTAATTGAAATAAAGAAATTGAAGTAAATAAAAGAACGAAAACAAAATAAACGCAATTCAATTAACACATAATAGGAGATACATTATGTCAGATGTAGCAGCAAAAGTAAAAGAGATCATCGTCACCAAACTTGGCGTTGATGCAGCACAGGTAACAGAAACAGCGTCATTCACAAATGATCTCGGTGCAGATTCGCTTGATACCGTTGAACTGGTGATGGAATTTGAAAAATCGTTCGGTATTAGCATTCCGGACGAAGATGCTGAAAAGATCGGCACCGTAGGCGATGCAATCTCATACATCTCTGCAATAAAAAAATAGTTATATAATTAAAACCACACCGTTTCAGTTTTCACAGAACATGCTGTGACGTTGTGGTTTTCTGTTTATGCTAGAAAAACTGTAAGTACGTTCCCAATCAGGCAGTGTGTGTGAAAAGTCAAATATCGCAAAAGCACATCCCCGAAATCTCAAAGATTTCGGGGATGTTGATGGTGTATAAATAGTTTTCACACAGTCTGCGAGTTTGAGAGCGAGAATTTAATATTAAGTACGTTAGGAATTTGTTATGGCTTCTCGTCAAATGCGTCGTGTTGTTGTTACCGGTATGGGCGCAGTAACTCCAATAGGATTAACGGTAAAAGAATTTTGGGCAAACGCACTTGCCGGAAAAAGTGGTATTGCGAACATTACGTATTTCGATACAACGCAGTACGACACAAAGTTTGCCGGTGAACTGAAGGGTTTCGATCCGCACAATTATATGGATCGGAAACTTGCTCAGCGTGTTGATCAATTCACGCAATACGGACTTGCTGCAGCTGAAGAAGCAATAAAAGATTCCGGCGTGAATCTTGAAAATGAAAATAAAGAGCGCGTTGGTGTTGTATTTGGTTCCGGTATCGGCGGTTTCAAAACATTTCAAACTCAGGTAGGAAATCTTTTCGAAGCGAAAGGTCCGCATCGTATTAGTCCATTTTTCATTCCAATGATGATCCCTGATATTGCCGCGGGACGTATCTCGATCAAATATGGATTAAAAGGACCGAACTATGCAACAGTTTCTGCTTGCGCAACAGCATCGCACGCAATCGGTGATTCGTTGATGCTGATTCAGCGCGGCGTTGTTGATATGATGGTCTGCGGCGGATCGGAAGCTGGAATTTGCGAAATGGGAATCGGCGGATTTAATGCGCTGAAAGCTCTTTCCACCAAAAATGATACTCCTGAAAAAGCGAGCCGTCCATTCGATAAAAATCGCGATGGATTTGTGATGGGTGAAGGGGGCGGAATCATGATTCTTGAAGAATTGGAACATGCGAAAGCACGCGGTGCAAAAATTTATGCCGAGCTTGCGGGAATGGGATTTACGGGAGATGCGCATCATATTACCGAACCGGCACCGGGCGGCGAAGGAGCACAGCGTTCTATAAAAATGGCGTTGAACGATGCGGGATTAAATCCGACAGATATTGATTATGTGAATGCACACGGTACATCGACCTATTACAATGACAAGTACGAAACGAATGCGATCAAAACAGTGTTTGGCGATCACGCAAAAAAACTTGTGGTCAACTCCACAAAGTCAATGATCGGTCATTTGCTTGGTGCCGCCGGAGTTATCGGCGCAATTGCAACAGTGATGAGCGTTGTGAACGATGAAGTGCATCCCACGATCAATTATGAAACTCCTGATCCGGAATGCGATTTGAATTATGTTCCAAACAAAGCGATTAAAAAAACAGTGAATGCGGCAATTTGTAACGCATTTGGGTTCGGCGGGCATAATGCGACATTATGTTTTACAAAATTCCGAGAGTAAAACACAAAAACATCATGTGGAGCTGCAACAGCGCAAAGAAAAATACTTAGGGACGAATAACAAAAGAGATACAAGCCCGCATCTTAATAAGTTTGCGGGCTTTTTGCTTTTAAAATAGCTAAATTCAGGGGTTGGTTTTTCCAACGAGGTCAAGATAGATTGATAAAGAAAAGATTCTCACTGAGTTCAAGAACGAAAATCATGAATTTTTTTGATGCTTTGATACAGATTTAAGGTGAGACAGAGTTTTGGGAACGAGTTGCATCATCCGGAATTTTCAAAATAAAACAGTTGAAATGAAACAGATAATATTTTTGCTCTCTGCATTTTTAATTCTCGGTTGTTCAAAAAAAGAACCGATCATTTCCACTTCCGATGATAAACCGGAATTTGTGCTGAATAGAATTCAGTGCAACTTCAATGTTTACACAACGATTGATTCTTCCGCAAAGGATACAATAGTTGCTACTGAAATGCTTTACGGATTGGACGGATATTTTCATTTACAGTATGGTGCGATCACAAAACAGATTGTATCATTCAACGGATACGTCGATACGATCTATGGAAGTAATGTAGAGGGAATCCCGGATAAACGTAATCTCCCTGTCTGGATGACCAAATATACAGTGCCAAATATCTTGGGAAAATTGGACAGCACAAAAATTGTCGTGAAAATTTATGGTTCATTTTACAGCGACAATACATATCAAAATCGTACAGCGGACTTTTATCGTCAAGACAGCAGTTATATTCGCATTTCACGATGGGTGTTCATTCTTCCTTAACGGTCTGCTCAATATGGTCCGGATAAAATGCTTCCCAGTATCTGAAGTTTTGCGAGGGATTAATTAGCTTGGCCACACACCGCCCGTAAAAATACCACACCCAGCTATTGTATTTCTTTACCAAATGTTTTACGTTCCAGACGACAACCAGTGAAGCAGCGATCACTTTAAAAAACGGGACCAACCGAAAATCCATAAGAGTAGGAAAGCGCAAAAGGAGATTGTCATGGAATTTAACATAAACATTGCCGCCGTATTGGTTGCTGTCGCTGCCAATTTCATTCTTGGATTTATCTGGTATACCCCTCTCTTTGGAAAAACGTGGGGAAAAGAAATGGGGTACGATACTACCGTGAAACCGGATGGAAAAGTAATGGCAAAAGGGATGGCTTTTATGGTCATTGGGAACTTTCTTCTTGCGTGGGTACTTGCATGGACCTTAGCCGGCTGGCAATTTATTCCCGGCGCAGAAAAAATCAGTCCGCTGATGAATGCCATGAATTCCTCCTTCTTTCTCTGGCTGGGCTTCTATGTTCCCGTTCATTTGGGTGCAATAGTATGGGAGAAGAAATCGTGGAAACTTTTTGCTATCAATGCAGGATATCATCTGATTTCTTTATTTGTCGTTGCGCTCATTCTTACCCACTGGAAGTAAAAATTGGAAAAAACAATTGTAGGGACGGACTTCTGTCCGTTTTTTTACCACGGAGACACAAAGGCACAGAGAAGTTGGAAGTCCCCCTTGGGTGAAAGCCTGTGTGGAGGCGAAGGGGGCAAGGGGGATGTAATTATTAAACTCAGCCACCGCAAGATGTCAGACGTTGAACGGCGACGTCAGACATCGACCGGAAAAATACTTAATTTCAACTCAAGTATTTCCTCAACAAATTTTCTACGTTGCCAACCGGTGAACAGACTGTTAAATGTATAATCATTAGTTTATGCGAGCATCAAATAAAAAACACTATGGCTGATTATAAATACGATGTAGCTTTCTCTTTTTTACAGCGAGACGAAGAACTAGCATACAAAATATCAGAGGAACTGAGTACAAGACTGAAAACTTTTGTCTATTCTGAAAAACAAATCGAACTAGCTGGTCAAGATGGAGAAATTACTTTTAATCAGATTTTTGGTATTGAAGCACGAGTTGTAGTTGTTTTGTTCCGATCTGAGTGGGGAAACACCAAGTGGACAAGATATAGAGCAGACTGCAATCCGTAATCGTGGTTTTCAAGATGGCTATGATTTTGTATTCTTTATTATAATCGAACCAGAATCAATTGTTCCAGAGTGGATTCCAAAATCTCAATTATGGTATAATTATTCGAGATTTGGGGTTGATGGTATTACAGCTTCAATTGAAAATAAGCTCCAAACAATGGGTGTAGATACGCGTCAACCTACAATCGAAGAAAAGGCATCTCTTCTTAATAAGAAACTAGCAAGTGCCCGATTTCAAAAAGAATTTTTAGAATCGGAAAAAGCAGTATCTGTTGCACACATCGAAGCTGGAATTCTATATAGTTCTGTCATTGAACATTATCAAACGATTTCCAAAGATAATTCAGAATTGAGAGGTGAAATGACAAATGAGAGAAATGATATAATTATAAAATTATTTGGTTATCAGCTATTTGTTCATTGGGATCCATATTATTCGAGCAGTTTGAATGATTCAACACTTCACATTTGGCTATCAGAAATTGATCGAATGCCATTTGAATGGGATCCGAAGTATCATTATATAATCAAACACGAATTTGATTTTAGTATGAGTATTAGTGATGATTATGGCTGGCGAAATCGATTATCGCGGGAACGTTTTTATTCATCAAAAGAATTAGCAGAGTTTGCAATTAATCTCCTAATCAATGCAGTGGCATCTTACAGACTAAAAGAACTTAAATCCTAAAAGATTGTCCACCTACTAGTCTTTTGCCAGATATGTGAACTATCGGATATACTTGTGTTGTATCATCGGAAATACAATCCATGACAGGCATCTCTCCCCAAATTTCCATATATTTATAGCAATTCAATGTTATTTGCCGAAGTTTTCCGAAGGATGCTTCGCATAACGTAGGCAAACAATCTTCACTAATACTTACTGATTGTGGTTCTATCGCGACTTCGTCATT
>JANONI010000021.1:0-11544 GCA_031420755.1 Bacteroidota bacterium
ATCAAGCACTACATCAATCCCCTCTCCATCAAACTCGTAAATCCGTCACCGTCTATAAAAAATATTTTTTACAACTCGTACACTTCACCGGACTTGTATGACGATAACTGCTCAAGAAACTTCGGAATAAGAGGACGAATAAATTCTAATCGGTTGAAGCGTGTTTGTAAGACAACAATGGCGAGAGGAAATTTCTTTACGTTTTGTTGGAATGGCAGTTTTTTATCAATGGTAACAAAAATAGTAAATCCTGCTTCCGATGCGCGTTTCATCAATTCGCCGTTCACAATACCGGACCATCCCATATCCTGAACCGTGAACACTTCGTGCGATAGAATTTCCTTTTTCAATCGCCAATTGAGACATTCATCAAGCAGGATTTTCATTGAGAATTTCTTTAGACGTTACAAGATGTTCGGCAAATTCAATCACTTCAATAACGTGCTCACGTTTTACGGTTGGGAAATCGCTCAAAAAATTTTCAATGGTGTCGCCGCATTCCATATAATCAAAAAGATTTTTTACAGGAACACGGGTTCCACGAAATACAGGCATACCGCTGAGAATTTCGGGATTTGAATCAATTACAGTAGTCGTCATATAATGCTCCTTCTCTCATCTGTAAAAATATACTTTTAGTTTTTGGCAATGTCAAAGAGCGGTAGTGGGCTACTTGAAATGAATTGTCATTGCGAGGAATCCCGCGAAGCGGTATGACGAAGCAATCTCCTGAAATTGTGGGGATTGCTTCTCTACGAGACCGTAGGTCGGCAAAAAACGCCTCGCAATGACCTTGTTAATTATTAGAATTCAAAATAACCCACTACTCAAAGACTGTAGAAAAAACAGGGCAAAAAGTATATGTATCCTACATCAATCCCCTTTCCATCATACTTGTAAAACCATCCCCCGCAATAATAATATGGTCGTGAACAGAAATGCCAATGATCTTTCCCGCTTCAACAATCTGTTTGGTGATAGAAATATCTTCCTTGCTTGGTTCAAGATTTCCGCTGGGATGATTGTGAAGTAAAATAATACTTGCAGCATTTTCCAGAATTGCTTCTCGAAAAACTTCCCGCGGATGCGTGAGCGAAGAATTGAGCAATCCCTTTGTAATGATTTGATCTTTGATGATCTTATTGGAACTGCTTAAACACAAAACCATAAATACTTCTTGTCTCAAATCGCGAAGCTGCAGACCGAACCGATGAGCAATATCTTCGGGAGAACGGATCGGCTTATCATTCTCATTTTCCGATTTGGAAATTCTTCGGGCAAGTTCAAACGCCGCAACAATGGTTACTGCTTTTGCAGTTCCAATTCCTTTATTCTTTTTTTGTTTCAGATCGGCAACGGAAAGTGAAGCAATGTTTCGCAATGATTTATTTTCCCGCAGCAGTTTTTTTGCAACATCAACTGCGGAGAATTTTTTCGTTCCGATATTAATTAAAATTGCAAGAAGTTCAGAATCGGAAAGTGAAGCGGCACCGTGTTTTATCAATTTTTCGCGCGGGCGTTCGTCTTCGGGCCATTCTTTAATCGTTGAATACCGCACCAACGGTTCCGAAGATTTATTGAGATCCGGTTCAGCCATATTGGTAAGTTTTTGTTTTAAACATACTGTTCGTTTTAAACGAACTGTATTGCGTTCTTCGACACGAAGAGATTCCTATCCGAGAGTTTAACTTTCCGAAGGACACTTCGTGTCGGATAACATCAATTATTATTGATACGAAAACGTTTGGAGTTTCGATATCGCTCCGTTCTTATATTCCAAGATGTGAATAGAACTATTGACACGGTCTTTTGTCAGCGAAATGGTATTTCGTATTCCCGTAAATTCAGTAACATTCTTCAATGCCTCAGCAAGCTGCTCGCGCGTTAACGCACCATCCTTACATTGGCGAATGATCAACGTCATCACATCATAACCGAACATCACATTCTCAGACATTGTTCTTCCGTACCGCTGCGCGTATTTCGAAAAAATTCTGTTCGTCTGTTCATTTTTTTCTATCCATCGGTCGCTTCCAAATATTACGCCGTTGGTATATCGTTTGTGCAAATCAAGTTCATTCACATCATACCAGTCACCCGATCCAAGAATTGATGCTTTTATGTTATAGAATGTTATTTGAGATGCTAATACACCAATTTCATGACTGTTTGAGATAGGACAGTAGATCACATCAATCGACGAAACCGGATATTGTAAACTGTCAAGATACGGAATGACTCTTTTTACCGGAAGTTTAAACTGGTCGGCAATTTTTTGTGCGCTGTCTCCAAAGAGCGGAGTAAGATTTAAGGTTGCACCTTTTGCTACAATAGAATCAATCAGCGAAAAACGAACACCGAGTAAAACCAATCTGCGAGTAATTTCCGCAGCATCAAATTTTCCACGCAGCGTTACGATATACTCCGGTTGAAGATTTGCCGCAGCATCACGAATTGCCCGCACATACGACCTCAGATCGGATTCCCCTTTTTTATACCGCCGGTCAATAACAATGTGTGCGCCAAGCCGTTTCGCTTCAACAATAAACGAATCCGATTGTAATGACGTAAGAGGCATCGCCGAACTGAGTATGGCAATATTTTTTGCACCTAAAATATTTACGGCATATTGCGCAAGAGTTTTTCCGCGAGAGCCATTGGTAGAGTTCGCTTGAAAAACAAATTGACCGACCGAAGATATTCCTTCATCAGTAGCCGTTGGAGAAATAATTGGGATTGAAAGTGCCTGCGATATTTTTGCCGCATGGATCGTCTCATTGCTGAACACTGGACCAATAATTCCGACAACCGTACTATTGGTAGACCAATCGGAGATAATTGAAAGGATCTTTGCAGAATCTTTTTCTGAATCTTTAATATCCAATTCAACCGAAACTTGTCCCGGCACTGTCCGTTCTTCATAATCACTAACGGCAAGTTGAACACCTTCCAGAACTTCGGCGGCAATTTTTTTCTCACGCGTTTCACCGGGAATCGAATTCAACAATGGCAGAAGCACTCCGATGCGAACAGCATTTCCCTTTTCGATCCGCGATTTTAAGCGATTGATCCGGAATATTAACTGTTGTTCGGCGATGTTTGGATTGAACTTGTCTATTCGGTCTTTTGCTTCAGCAATATTCCCGCTCTGAAATAATCGTTCAGACAGAATAACTGTCAGAACATTTTTAATTTCATCATTGGTAGACGACCCAATCAATAAATCAATCTGACGTACGGAAAAGAATTCCGCAGCAAGATGTTCAATCACTTTAATGGAATGTTCTTTGTTTAACCGTTGTTGAGCAACGAGAACAACATTTTCCATCTCCCGATATGCTTTTTCATAGAATGTCTGATTATAATAACACATTCCGCGTGTAAAGAATACATCTTCCATGTACTGTGAAGTGGGAAATTGTGTCGCCAGAGAATCACAGACAGCAATAGCCAACGCGTACTCTTTTAATGCGTACAATGTTTTTGCTTCCATAATCATCGCTGCGGTAATGCGGTGATTCAGCGGTAAGCTTATTTTTGACTGTTCGAATGATTGCAATGCAGATTTGAAATCTTTTTGTGCATATTGCCGCATTCCAAGTAAAAAATTACCTTCCGCCGCTCGACTATAATAAACCTCCACCTCTTGCGAAGAAAGCAGAGAGGTAAAAAAGCAAATAAATATGAAAATATGTTTCATCAATAATCTCTTCGTAATGAACGAATGCCAAGCAAATGAGAAATCCCAATGATCAACAATGAAGGAACTGTAATAATCAGGAAAACGATCTTCAATAAGCTCCAGTTAACAGGAGAATCTTTTGATGCCGATACGAACATCATTGTTGTTGGAAGATAATATACCGCTAAAATAATTACCAAATAAACAACGCTCAACAGAAATGTCATTGTTGCTCCTTGCGAAGACGCAATACGGATCGGATTCTTTTCGATGAAATTAGAATAGACCGAACCCAATCCAACGTTGATACTTACTACCGTTGCAGTAATAATTGGGGTTACCATAATAGAATAGTACCCAAGTATTTTTATAGAATCATGAGGATCAACAAATGATGGCGGTATCGGAAATTGATTGAATACCTTTTGTGCATAGAGGTATGGAATATTTGACAACCACGCAATTACAATACTTAACACCGTAAGGGCAATCATAATAATAGAAAATTTTATCCAATACATCGTTGCAGCAGAAATTGGCGAACTGCGTATTGACCAATACACATTCCCTTCAAGACTGATCATAGGGAAACCAAAGCGCAGCGCAATTGAATTGATCAAAAAAATATTAAAAATGAATACGATCAAATAGACAACTGCCTTCAATTCCGGCGATTCTAGTTTTATTCGTAAACTGCTGACGCTCATTAAAAAGACAATCAATAATGCCATCATCACCGAAAAATGGATCCATTGACTCGGTTCGCGTAAAAATTGCCACAACTCTTTCTTAAGCAATACTTCCGTTTGCGGAGAGAAGAAAGAACGTTTGCCAAAACTAAAAAATGTATTCTTTAATTCAAGCGACCGCACGGTAAGAGATTTAATTGAGAGTGATGTGATCCACGTTGAATAAAAGAATCCGTTGGCAATAGCAAGAGCAAATACAAATAATCCTGTTGTTGAAAGGATAAGCAGCGATGTGTATTGAAGGACAAACGTGAAATTCTTCGTCACGTAAAAGTACAAGATCTCTGAAACCCAAAAATTTGGCAGCACTTTCAATGCAAGCGGATCAAGCATACCAAAATAGAGATCAACATTGGGATAATATTTCATTACTTCCTGAACAAGTTGCACAGGACTGGAAACTTTAAAATAGAAATATATCTGACTTATGTACAGAACAACAATTCCGCCGGCAAGCAATCGGAAATTGACTCTTGAAGCAAGCTTCATCAACAGCAATAGAATTATCACCGCAACACACGCAGCAAGGAACATAAACGGAATCAATACACCAAACATCATGAGCAGATAAAAATGCCACGGCATTTGGAAATACGTTCCGTAACCGAACAAAACGGAAAACCCAACCATGAATAATGTACCGGAGCTGTAGAAAAAATTATCAAAAAATTTTATGATAAAGATATTCAGATACGAGACCGGCGAAGTAAGCAAAAAATTCGTTTCCGGCGAACGGTACAGCGTAGAAAACGACACCACCATGTTTCCAAGATTGATCGTGATAAAAAAAACAAACAGCAGCATCCCGATGAAACGGTGAAAAAGGAACAATCCGATCTTTACATTTTCCAACAAATACGCTGTAACAAAGTTAGAAAAATAAAATGCCCCGACCGCAAAAGAACCAAAAACAACAAACGATCCGAGATTACGGATCACTGTTCCAAAATCTTGTTTGAAAGAAACCTTCCAGAACATCAGGTTCTTGAACCACACAATGTGCAGAAATGTCGTCATCAATTCAGGTATAATTTTGATCCCGGACCAACGGGAATGTCAAACAGAATCCAAAGTACGAACAGCAGCGTCCAACTGATTAAAAAGAATATTGTGTACGGAAGCATTGTTGCTATCAGCGTTCCCATTCCGGATTTTTTATCATACCGCTGCATTAGCGCAATAATGTATGCAAAGTATGACATTGTTGGCGAAATAATATTTGTAACACTATCACCGATTCGATACGCTGTCTGTGTAAGCTCTGGAGTATATCCAAGCAGCATAAACATCGGAATAAAAACCGGAGCCATTAATGCCCATTTTGCCGAAGCGCTTCCCATTAACAAATTAATTGTTGCCGAAATCAAAATAAACGCAACCATCAATGGAATTGGACCGAGATTTAACGCTTTCAATCCTTCCGCACCCTTCACCGCAAAAATAAGTCCAAGATTTGTCCAATTGAAATACGCAACAAACTGCGCTGCAAAGAACACGATTACAATATAACTTCCAAGTGTCTCAATGGATTTTCCCATCCCTTTCATTACATCAACATCTCGCCGAATTGTTCCGGCACCAATTCCATACGCAACACCAACAGCAAATGCGGTAAAGAAAATAAATGTTACAATCCCAGCCATGAACGGCGAATGTAAAACATCACCATCGGGACGTCGTAAAAATCCATTCTCCGGAAGAAGTCCGGCAAGAACAATAAGAAGCAACGCTGTAGAGACAATTGTTGCGTACAGCAATCCGCGTTTCTCTTCGTATGATAACCATTTGAGTTCTTCTGGTTTTTCATCACCTTCATATTTGCCTAATCGGGGAATAACGATTTTTTCCGTTACAAATGTTCCCACAACAGTCAGCACAAATGTTGAAACAAACATGAAATAATAATTTGCTGCAGGATTCACGACATAACTCGGATCAATAATTTTTGCTGCTTCGGTAGAAAGTCCTGCCAAAAGCGGATCAACAGTACCGAGCAGCAAATTTGCGCTGTACCCTCCGGAGACACCGGCAAACGCCGCCGCTAAACCTGCAAGCGGATTTCTTCCGGCTGCAAGAAAGACCATTGCTGCAAGCGGAATAAGAAGTACGTAACCTATTTCGCTTGCTACGTTCGACATAACCCCAGCAAACACAATAACAGCAGTTAAAAAATTCTTCGGAGCGGAAAGAACCAACATCCGCATCAACGCACTGATGAGTCCGCTGTATTCTGCAATTCCAATGCCTATCATCGCAACAAGAACTGTTCCCAGTGGAGCGAATCCGGTAAAGTTTGTTACTGTTCCGGTAAGAATCCGATGCAAACCTTCTATCGAAAGAAGGTTGACCACATAGATTGTTTTACCGGTTCCGGGATGAATGACGGAAAGTTCCGCCCAACTCCCTATCGCAGAAAGAACAATCACAAGTCCGGCAAGAATGGCAAAGATCGAAACAGGATGAGGAAGCGCGTTGCCTGTTCGTTCAACAATTTTCAAAAAGCGATTAAAGAAATTCATTCGTTCGGTTCTTTCGTAGTTCAAGAAATACGGCTTCAAGATTGCCGTCGTATTTTATTTTATGAAGATGGAGATTCTCTCTGCTATCGAGAAAAATTATTTTGCTTTTGTTAATGATGCCGATCCTATCGCACAACTCTTCCGCCATTTCCAAAATATGAGTGGACATAAAGATCGAAGTACCGTTGTTCGCTTGCTGCTTCAAGGAATCTTTTACGATACGCGCACTTCGAGGATCGAGACCAACCATCGGTTCATCGATGATGATAGTTTTTGGTTTGTGAACGAATGCCGAGGCGAATGTAACGCGCTGCCTCATTCCCTGGGAATAATCCTCGGTCTTTTTATCCACCCAACTTGCAAGTTCCAAGAGATCAATCACTCGCTCAACATTTTCCTTCAACGCATTCTTTTCCATTTTATATAAGCCGCCCATATAATAAATAAACTCACGTCCAGTAAGTTTATCATACAGATATGGATGATCGGGAATGTATCCGAATGTCGATTTTGCTTCTAACGGCTGCTTCACAACATCAAATCCGTTGATCACAATCTGCCCGGTTGTTGGTGTAAATAATCCAGTCATCATTTTAATGGTCGTAGTTTTTCCCGCTCCATTCGGTCCAAGAAATCCGAAGAATTCTCCCGACTGAATGGAAAGGGAAATATCATCCACCGCTACAAACGAACCGAATGTTTTTGTAAGATTTTTAAGTTCAATCATAAGAAAAGGTTACTCCCACTCAATCGTTGCCGGTGGTTTTGAACTGATATATTCTCGTTCCCAACGGGACGTTGGGAACGAGGGGAAAAACTGTGAATCTGCGACTTAATCTTTTTTGTTTGAGTAGTTATTTTTTATCACTATTACTCCCACTCAATCGTTGCCGGTGGTTTTGAACTGATATCATAAACAACGCGATTAATTCCACGCACCTCGTTGATTATTCTGTTAGAAACGTGCGCAAGAAATTCATACGGAAGATGCGCCCAATCAGCAGTCATTCCATCAACACTTGTTACAGCACGAATCGCCGCTACGTTTTCGTACGTTCGCTCATCACCCATTACGCCGACCGATTGCACCGGAAGCAACACAACGAATGCTTGCCACACAGAACTATACAAATTTTCTTTTCGTAATTCACTAATAAAAATTTCATCCGCGTCTTTCAGAATTTCCAATCGCTGCTTTGTAATATCTCCCAATACACGAATCGCAAGCCCCGGTCCCGGAAACGGATGCCGTTCAATAAGATAATCCGATAATCCTAATTTCCTTCCAACTGCGCGCACTTCATCTTTAAATAATTCTCTAAACGGTTCGATCAATTTCAAATTCATCTTTTCAGGAAGTCCGCCGACATTGTGATGCGATTTAATTGTCTGCGAAGGACCTTTGAATGAAACAGATTCGATCACATCCGGATATAATGTTCCTTGAGCAAGAAATTCTGCGCCGGAGATTTTTTTTGCTTCCTGTTCAAAAATATCAATGAATGTTTTACCAATAATCTTTCGTTTCTGTTCGGGTTCGGAAATTCCTTGTAACCGTTCAAGAAAGAGTTCTGTTCCATCTACAAAATCCAGCACAATATGGTACTCATCGCGAAAAGTTTTGATCACTTGCGCACTCTCCCCGTGGCGCATCAATCCGTTATCAATATGAATACAGAACAATTGATCGCCGATCGCTTTGTGAAGCAGCACTGCCGCAACCGATGAATCAACGCCGCCGCTTAATGCACACAATACTTTTTTATTCCCAACCGTTGCGCGAATATCTTTGATTGCGCTCTCAACAAATAAATCCGCATTCCAATTTCCGGTACATCCGCAGATTCCTTTAAGAAAATTATTGATCACCATTTTTCCATCTTTCGAATGCACAACTTCCGGATGGAACTGGATTCCAAATATCTTTTTTTCAGCATTTCTGATGGCGCATATTCCAGCATTTTCAGAATGAGCAATCTTCTCAAATCCCAAAGGAATTTTTGTCGCTTCATCTCCGTGGCTCATCCACACTTCTGTTGAAGATGAAAGTCCTTTAAAAATATCATCGTTGTTGTCAATCAATAATTGTGCGCGTCCAAATTCGCGGCGCGGCGCTTTGTTCACTTCCCCGCCATGTTGAAATGCAATCAGTTGAAGCCCGTAACAGATCCCAAGAATCGGCACGCCGAGTTCATAAATTCTTTTATCAGGAATCGGCGCATCGCCTGCATACACGCTCGATGGACCGCCGGAAAGAATAATTCCTTTTGCGCTGAATGTTTTGATCTTTTCAAATGAAATATTGAACGGATGAATCTCGCAATACACATTCAACTCGCGCACGCGCCGCGCGATCAGTTGAGTGAATTGCGAACCAAAGTCGAGAATAAGAATGGATTCGGTGTGGGTCATTTATCAGTAGTCAGTATTCATATTTCAGTTTAGGGAGGACTATATAAGAAGATAACGCACAATGATTGTTTTTCCAAGATTGATTTTCGATTTAGATTTTCAATTTAGATTCTATTGTAAATAGTGCATGTTTTCGTTAATTTCTTACACGCCAATGGAAAACAAGAGTGAAGAACGTATTGCAATCTCTAACCGCCGAGCACGTTTCGAATACGAAATACTCGATTCATTCGAAGCAGGAATTGTCCTGGTCGGTTCAGAAGTAAAATCATTGCGGCAAGGAAAAGCAAATCTGCAGGATAGCTACGCATTAGTGAAAAATGGCGAAGTGTGGTTGTTGAATATGCACATTAATCCGTACGAACAGGCAAACCAGTTCAACCATGACCCTCTTCGTACGCGAAAATTGCTCCTGAATAAAAGTGAAATTGCAAAATTACAAGTTAAAACAAATGAAAAAGGTTTAACGCTTATTCCGTTGAAATTATATTTCAAAAAAGGAAATGCAAAAGTTCAACTTGGAATTGGTAAAGGAAAAAAACTCCACGATAAACGGGAATCGATTAAAGAACGTGATGTAGAGAGAGAGATGAGAAGAGTGAAATAGTCTCGAAGGATATTACAAATGCCAGCAATACTTTTTGTAAAAGGTTGGAAGTTTTTCTTCTTCTCTAACGAAGGAAATGAACCGATCCATATTCACGTGCAAAAAGGTGAGCGATCTTGTAAATACTGGCTTGATGTTGATAATTTTGATATTATCGAAGCATATAGTTATGCTTTTTCTCAACGAGACAAACGCGAGGTTCGTGAATTAATCTTTGAGACATCTGAAAAATGTATCCGCACGCTTTATGCGTGCGTAAAAAAACGTAAAATCAATCGCTTTTCGCAACCGTAAAGGTTGCGGATACTATGGTTCAGATATTTTTCAGATGTCTCTCTTTACAAATTTTTATTTGTTTGTTGATGAATGGAACCACTATCAGAGGAGGAAATAATGAATACAACAATTCATACCCTGCAGAACGTGAAATTTGATGACGATAAAATGTATGCTCTAATCGATGGAAAGGAATATTCTTTTGCTGTAAAAGAAATTTCTAAATCACTTTACAATGCAACTCCAAAAGAGCGTGAAACGTTCTCAATTATGCCTTCAGGCTACGGAATCAACTGGCCGTTAATTGATGAAGATCTTTCAGTCGATGGTCTTCTTGGAATAATACATTCGCCAACAACACAATGCGGTGAACAAAAAAATGTTTCTGTAGATACGAAAAAATAATTATGCCAACTCTTTATATCATAGCGGGATGCAATGGAGCAGGAAAAACCACAGCCTCAATGACATTGCTGCCGGAAATCTTGAATTGTAAAGAGTTTGTTAATGCGGATTCGATTGCAGCAGGTCTTTCTCCTTTTCATCCCGAAGGGGTATCTTTTGAAGCTGGAAGGTTGATGCTTCAAAGAATGGAATATCTTATTTCACAAAAAGAAACATTTGCAATAGAAACAACTTTGACAACAATAAGTTATAGAAATACGATAGCAAAAAGCAAAACAGTAGGTTATGAAGTAACCTTGATTTATTTTTGGCTTAACAATGTTGACCTTGCGTTACAACGTATTGCACACCGTGTAAAAAAAGGAGGACACAATGTTTCTGAAGATGTTGTTAAGCGGAGATACTCAAAAGGGATTTCGAACTTTATAAAAATATTTGCTCCAATTGTGAACTCTTGGATGGTATTTGATAATTCCGGGAAAAAACCCGTACTGGTTGCAGAACATAAACTTTTAGAGAAGATTATACATCATCAAAAATTATGGAACAATTTTTTGGAGAATGATATATGACTATAAAACAAATTGATAGATTGCATGATAAAATTAAAAAAGGCGTATTGCTTGCAAATAAGAGATTAATTAATAGCGCAAAAAAAAATAATGACTATCTTATTATTTTCAAAAACGAAAAAAATGTTCGAATAAGAGCAAAAGAAATCAAATAAAAATAGCATGAATATATTCCCTTCGATAAATGAACAAATGGATGTTATCAAACGAGGCGTTTCGGAAATAATTCCTGAAGATGACCTCGTTCGTAAGATCGAAAAATCAATCAAAACCAATAAACAGTTGATCGTTAAACTTGGGTGCGATCCAAGCCGACCTGATC
>JANONI010000022.1:0-2428 GCA_031420755.1 Bacteroidota bacterium
CTTTGTCAACTTCGGTTCCGGTTCCGGAAAAATATTCCCCCATTGATTATTAAATCGTCGCGCGATCTCGCGTGTGATTTCAATATGCGGGACCTGATCTTCACCAACTGGAACCACTTCACCTTTGTATAATAAAATATCTGCAGATTGAAGTACGGGATAACCAAGATGTCCGTACACCACAGAATCCATATTCAGATCGCGTATCTGATCTTTTAATGTAGGATTTCTCTCTAATCGAGCAGTAGTGATCAGCATCGAAAAAATTAAATGCAGTTCAGCATGTTCTTTTATTTGTGATTGACGAAAAATCGGACTCTTCACCGGATCAATTCCTGCCGCAAGCCAATCAATAACCATATCAATTGAATTTTGATATAGCTCAGTTGTATCCAAGTTTGTTGTCAACGCATGATAATCCGCAATCAAATGATAATTATCATATTCATGTTGAAGCGCAACCCAATTTTCCAATGCTCCAACCAAATGCCCAATGTGCAATTTCCCGGTCGGACGCATACCTGATAGAATTCTTTTTTTCTGTTTTGTCAAAGTTGTAATTTCTTAATTTTATAATAATTCAAAGTCAAAAGTTAAAAGTACAAAGTAATTCCACCTTTCACTTTTAACTTCGCACTTTTACCTTGTGTTTTAATGCATAAACAAATATGGTTTCCACCGGTCATCCAAGTTTCCTACAAAATGTCGAAGGAATGTAACATGATTCGGTTTCATCGGAACTCGCAATAACGGCATTCCTGATTCTTCCGGAGTGCCATCACCTTTTCTATTATTACATTTCACACACGCCGCCACAAGATTTTCCCATGAATCTTCTCCCCCTTTTGATCGTGGATGAATATGATCCAGCGTTAACGGGACATCACCTCGTCCGCAATATTGACAGCGATGTCCATCCCGACGAAGAATATTTTTTCTTGAAAGAATAATTTTCTTATATGGAATGCGGACAAACGACGAAAGCCGCACGACACTCGGAAACGGCATTGTTAGAGAAACAGAACGAATCACTTTTCCGTTACTCGCTTCAAGTAATTCTGCTTTCCGCAAAAAAAGAAGCATAATAGCTTTTTTTACATTACAGACACTCAAAGGCTCGTAGTTTTGATTCAAAACAAGCACTTTACTGTTGAGCCGCCCATGAATACTTTTTGAATGAAATAATGAACTGAAGACTACTATCCTCCTTTTGCAACTTTCATTGCACTATGAAAGGGCTTTTTGTAAAACCTAACCTTCAATAAAGTAACGCCTTTACCTATTATTCTCGAGAAAAACTTTGGATACAATCGGCAACATATAGATGAAATATAGCAAGGGCGGAAGTGAATATCAATTTCTATTTACAGCATCAATTATTTGAGCTGTAATACGGCACTGAAAATGTCAGGTTAGTAGGACAGTGAGAATGTCAGGTTCACCGGTAGTACTTTGGGAGAAAAAACTCGACCTATGTCCGACAGTCTACGACTCGTAGAGTTGCACTGTCGGACATAGGTCTCTGCAACAGTTAAACTGTCGCCAAAGGTTTTGTGTTCCACAGTATAACTGTCGAACAACAAAGGGGATTTCATCCTTGGCAAGGTTTAGCTTGCCCGCCTTCTGTTTGGTAGGAACTTTGACAAGGATTCGATTTAAAGCACGAAAGCCCTCGCAAATGCGAGGGCTTTTGAGTTTCAGATTTAAACGTAGAGCAGCCTTAAATTTCTAAGTCCGATAGAGTTACAACAGTTAATTCTTTTATCTGTTTCAGTTGAAAATCATTTGTAAGAAATATTTTTATGCCTGCAGAAAGTGCAGTTGCTACTTGTAGAGAATCTATTGTTTTTATTGAAGGATATGAAGCTCTTAATTGAGCCGCTCGTATTGCAATGGATTCTGTTATAGGATGTACTTTGAGGTTGCTTCCTGACCGAAAATGTAAAAGATATTTTTCAATAAGGTCGCCATCATTCTTTTGATATGGTTTTATCAGAATTTCTGTCAATGTAATAGCCGAAGTAACAGCATTAATACTGTTATCATCAAGCGCAGAAAATAACTCTGTGGTTATTTGAGAAAATTTTTCGGATTGCCGAAGTAATAAATAAAAAGTGCAGTATCTATAAATATCGTTTGTTCGTTCTTTAGAGCTTGGAAAAGTGTCGGCATTATCGGTCACGTCTCAATTCGTTAACATATTCTTGTGCATCAATATTTCCCCACAATCCTTTTCCCGAACCGGCAATTGAAGCCCACCGAATTACTTTAGATGTTTTATTGGCTTCCGGGGAAAAACTTTGCAAAATATATTGCAATAAATCCCACTGTTTTTCTTTCGGAAGCTGTGAAATTTCTTGTTCTATAGATTGCACGTTAGCCATAGTTATTCTCTCTTTTTGTCATATAAATGTAATCAGCCACACAT
>JANONI010000023.1:0-5025 GCA_031420755.1 Bacteroidota bacterium
CTGGTGCTCTATCCAGTTGAGCTACCGGTGCATTTATCTTGGCAGCGAAACCCCTTTTGAGATTGTGCTATCGCTGCTGTGTAAACATTGATGAGTCTGCTCTAAAAAGGTATTTTTAAGAAAAAAATTGTCAAATCTAAACTGAATTCGATAACTAGAAATTGAAATTAGACCTTTTTAGATTCGACTCATTGATAAATATACAATTTTTCGTTTTTTTTTCCAATGTATTTTTTCTACCCGCTGATAATTAATGAATTGTGATTACTATAACAGTATCCAACGTTATTTTCGAGTGGAACTCAGCACACCAACGAGATACACAATCTCACATTTATTTTTTGTTCGGTCAACGGTCTGTGTTACATCTTCTTGATACGTTGTTTGTTTTAATGGAAATTTATTTTTCAAAGTTTGCGTGAATCAAAAAACAAAGACTTGTTATGCGAAGCATACATACGTAAGGAGCTACTATTTATTATGGAAATGAAATTAGAAAAATTTATTTACGCTTCCAGTTCATTCCACATTAATGCGCTTGCACCAAGAACTGCACTGTTCCCTTCAGGCAGTCCCGAAGGAAGAAGTTTAACTTTGTTCTTAAAGATATTCAGCATGTATTCTTCCATATAACGCTCTGTTGGAGTAAGTAGTAATTCTCCGGCTGCCGAAAGCCCGCCGAAGAGAATGATCGCCTCAGGACTTGTATGTGTAACGGCATCGGCAAGTTTCAATCCTAATATTCTGCCTGTTTCATCGAATGCCGCAAGAGCAATCACATCGCCGCGCTGCGCAGCATCGGAGATCATCTTCGATGTGAGTTGATTGAAACCGACATTGCGCAGTTCACTTTCTTCTTTTCGTTCGGCAAGAAGTTCGAACACTGTTCTGCAAATTCCTCCGGCGGAAACGTATGTTTCCAAACAACCGCGGCGTCCGCAGCCGCATATTCTTCCGTTCACATCAACAATACTATGACCAAGTTCTCCGGCAAAACCGTCGTGACCGTACACCATTTTTCCGTCAACGACAATTCCGCTGCCCAGTCCGGTTCCGAGAGTGATGACAATAAAATGTTTCATTCCTTTTGCCGCGCCGAATTTCATTTCGCCGATCGCCGCCGCGTTTGCGTCATTCGTAATTACAACAGGAACAGTGTAATACTGCCGAATCATTTTTACAAGCTCTGTCACACCTTCCCATTTCAGGTTCGGAGGAAATTCTACTGTTCCTTTATAATAATTTGCATTCGGCGCACCAATTCCAATTCCCTTCAATTCCCAGGTCTCGCCGAATTTGTCCAGTATTTCTTTGATCTTCACATGTAAGCGAGCAACATATATATCCGCTGGTTCAGTTGCATTTGTCCCCATAGATGATTCAGCAATAATAGTTCCAGATCGGGTAACAAATCCAAGTGCGGTGTTTGTGCCGCCAATGTCGATTCCAAGAGTTACTTCAATTTTCGCCATATATTTAAAATTGTAGATTGAATAGTTTTGGTGTTTTATGTTTCCTGTTAGCCAATACCTGAGGTTACGATAACGAATTGACAAGAAGATAGAGGAAGACCATTGGAAATGCAAGGAACAACAACGCATATTTACACAATGCTGAGAAAGGAAATTTTCTGTAAAGAATTTTTATCGTATATTGAACTGTCAAACAACAAAGGAAACAATGAAATCAGTCTGTATTTTCTGCGGTTCAAAAAATGGAATTCGAAAAGAGTATGCCGAACGATCGCGCGAACTTGGCGAATTATTCGTCCGGCACAATATTGCAATGATCTACGGCGGAGCAACCAACGGCATTATGGGAATTGTTGCCGATACGATGATGCAGAACGGAGGAACAGTGATCGGCGTGATCCCGACGATTATTGCCGAACGGGAACTGGCACACAAAAATATCTCTACGCTGCACATTGTTGCTTCAATGAGTGAGCGAAAGACAAAAATGATCGAGCTTGCCGATGCGTTTATAACACTTCCGGGCGGAGTCGGCACGATGGATGAATTTTTTGAGGTTCTCGCATTCACACACCTTGGTGTAAACGCCAAACTTGCGGGAATATTGAATGTGAACGGATATTATGACGCGCTGCTAAAATACATCGATCATGCAGTAACGGAAGAATTTGTTCCTTCCAGCGTGCGATCGCATATTGTTGTGGACGATCAGCCCGAAGCATTATTGACAAAAATGAAATTGATATGACGAAACGAATTAACATCTCTTCCGGCACGAAATGGGAAACCATCGTCGGGTATTCCCGCGCAGTACGTGTCGGAAATGTTATTGAAGTAACCGGCACGGTTGCTGTTAATGATTCCGGAAATGTTGTCGGACAGAACGATCCGTATCTTCAAACAACATTCGTCATACAAAAAATTGAAAAGGTACTGATCCAAGCCGGTGCAACGTTACGCAATGTCGTACGCACGCGCATGTTTGTTACCGACATTTCCCGATGGGAAGAATACGGAAAAGCGCACAACGAATTTTTTCACGACATTAAACCGTGTACGAGCATGATAGAAATCTCGCGGCTTATCTCACCCGAATATTTAATTGAAATTGAAGCGACGGCAATTATTGAATAAAATTATGTACCCCCGTTCTCCGGTCGGTGATATCGAAAATAACGTAACACGTAAAGCCGCCGAACAGAGTTCGGCGTTACAAAATAAATTTTATGGATGCAAATTTTCACGATAAATATCAAGCATACGTGCAGCAAGGATTTTCCATTGCACGGATCGCCGCCGAACATAAAGGGCGATATTCAATTCTCTTGAATGATCAATTTCTTTCGGCAGAGATCACGGGAAAAATGATGTTCGCCGCAGAGACTCGAAAAGATTATCCCGCAGTCGGCGATTGGGTTGCCGTTCAATTATATGACACCAATTCTCCTTCGATCATTCATCACATTCTTCCCAGGCGAACAGTCCTTTCCCGAAAAACTTCCGGAAGAGAAATTGAAGAACAGATTATTGCAACCAATATGGATATTGTCTTTGTGGTTCAAGGATTGGATAATAATTTTAATCTCCGGCGTCTTGAACGATTCTTAGTAATTGCCGCACAAAGCGGAGCGGTTCCGGTAATTCTGTTGAGTAAAATTGATCTTCTTTCAGAGCAACAATTGGATGCGATTCTTCACGAAGTGCGAACCATCTCGGAAAGTACCGTAACAATTACGTACAGTGCAAAAACTCTCGTTCATATCGAAGATATAAAAAAATTGATCACTCCCGATTCCACCGTTTGTTTTATCGGCTCTTCCGGTGCAGGAAAATCGACGCTGATTAATCGATTGCTCGGAAGAGAAAAACTGCACACGCAGGAAGTTCGTGAAGAAGATTCAAAAGGAAAACACACCACTACGCACCGCGAATTGATCCCATTAGAAAGCGGCGGATGCGTGATCGATACTCCCGGGTTACGAGAGATTGGATTGTGGGAAGTGAACGGAAGCATTGAAGAAACATTTCCGGATATTGCAGAACTTGGTCTTCACTGTAAATTTACGGACTGCACTCACGCACACGAGCCGGGCTGCGCGGTACAAGCGGAGATCGAAAACGGAAATTTAGATATTGAACGATATGAAAATTATTTGAAATTGAAGAAAGAGGCAGAATTTATCGAATCAAAAAGCAGTGTAACCAAACAGCAGGAACGCAAAGTAAAAGAAAAACAGGTGCATAAAGACTTCTATGCTCGATTGAAGATGAAAAGAAAAAAATAATTGCGACTTGTTCCCAACGAGACAGGAAACATGAAAACCAATAGATTCTAATGCGCCTTGTTCCTCTATGAGTCGTACCTACGGCGTTTACAATTGAGAATTTGTAAGAAATTATAACGTTGCCGAGCGGAGCTTGGCATTACAAAATACTTTTCACACAGTCTGAGATGTTGGGAACGAGATGAATCTCGATGCGCGCAGCCACCAACGGTGTTCTTCGAGGACTTCCAATATATCAAATTGGATCATCTTTTGGGGGCAGGTCAAGAACCACCCTATAGAATAAACCTATCGTTCCTCGACAAGATAAATTTTTTCTTTATCAAGAGAGCCAACTAAACAGAAAAGCCCGCTTGAGCGGGCTTTTCTGTGGTACTCTTTAAAAGGTTTTTCTTCGGCAGCATAAACGTGCGCTGTTGGCTCACCATCACGTATTTGTTTTACAGCATATCGGCTCGCACAACAACCAAGTGTCTGTTCTCTTGTTTCTGGACTAACAAATAAAATTCACACTTCAGGCAATATTCAAATTTATCAAAAAATGATGTCTGGACTTCTCCGTTGCATAATGTTTCTTCTACAAACCAACAGAATCTCCCCCCGTTTTTGCCATTATTAATATTGTTATACTTATCCTGAATTGCTGCCGGGCAGATTCCGCTTGAATCTACGTTTTTACCGCCGGGTTCGCAGCCGCATTTTTTGTATTCCCAACAATTGATATTGTTTTTGATCATGAAGCATCTTGTTTAGTTGTGGATTGAATTCGTTTTTCGTTAAAGCGTTCTTCATTACGACAGTGTAATCGACAAAAAAAATCTGCCTTACTATTCACAACCTAAAAACCTTGCAGAATATTTGTAGGTAAAGTATAAGTCAATTATTTTCTGGTTGCAAGAAAAGTTAGAATATTCTAATGAGTCGAACCTTTTATACAGCCTTGACAAAGTTATCATTTTAAATTTGTAGATTTTTGATTGTTTTATAATCTCAACAAGAAAACCTTGTCTCTACGAGCCGCAGGCAAGGTTTCTTATTTTTTAATGGGCGACTGCCTAAAAAGAAAAAGACCTTGCTGGATAATTTATCCTGTAAGGTCTCATTAACATATAAACCATAGAATGTTATTATATCTTCTTTAACGCCTGCTCAAAATCCGCAATAAGATCATCAACACCTTCCACGCCGACAGAGATGCGGATCATTCCGGGAGTAACTCCGTGCTGTTTCAATTCTGCGTTGCTCATATTCACATGCGATGAATAAAC
>JANONI010000024.1:0-7163 GCA_031420755.1 Bacteroidota bacterium
TTTCCGATCTCAACAATTACATCGTTAATCGGTTTTGTTGCCAGCGATTGTGAAACGGCGAAATCAAATTTCAGTTTGCAAATTTGTTCATCGGTAAATTCTTGCATAAGCGCGCCAAATAATCTTGATGGAAGCGTGGAAGCGACTGCTGCGAGCGTGGATGTTGCGATGAAAGTTCTTCGTCTCATAATGACCTCAATGAATAATTGACAATGGACAGTGGAGAATTGTCCGCGTATTGTAATGTTATGGTTTTGTCGTTTCGAGCGAAGCCCCACAAGGGCAAGCGAGAAATCTCATGCTTGAATAGATGCAAAAAAATGAGATTCCCTGCCTGACCGGCAGGCAGGTTCTTCGGAATGACATTGATTTCTTTTAGAGAAAGTTTCTTTCGTTTTTTACATTGACAATTATTCATTATCCATTGTCAATTGCTCTTAAAAAGCTGGTTCGTTATTTGCCGGCGGCACGTATTCATCAAAGATTGGCAGTGCAAGATTATCAAACCGGGCATATTTATTAATGAACGCTAATTCCACTTCGCCTGTAGGTCCGTTACGTTGTTTCCCGATGATGATTTCGGCGATCCCTTCAGCGGAACTTCCATCATCGCGGGTCAATCCGTATTTTTCCGGACGGTGAATGAACAATACAACGTCGGCATCTTGTTCGATCGCACCCGATTCGCGAAGGTTCGACAGCATCGGACGCTTATCGTTTGAAGTTTCCACTGCGCGGTTCAACTGCGATAACGCAATGACTGGAATATTAATTTCTTTTGCCAGCGCTTTTAACGAACGGGATATCTGCGAAATTTCCTGTTCGCGGTTTTGAGCGCCTTTCGGTCCCGCCATCAATTGCAGATAATCGACAATGATGATGCTGACGTTATGTTCGGCTTTCAATCGTCGTGCTTTTGCACGCAATTCCAAAATAGAAAGAGCAGGAGTGTCGTCGATGAATATCTTTGCGTTGTATAATTTTCCAATGCGCGTGCTGAGATTGCGCCACTGTTCTTCCGGCAGTCGTCCTGTGCGAACGCTTTGTGCATCCACACGCGCTTCGGCGCAGATAAGACGAAGCACCAATTGCTGCGATGACATTTCCAACGAAAAGAATCCGACCGATTTTCCGTGATCGATCGCCGCATTGCGTGCAAGTGAAAGTACGAATGCAGTTTTTCCCATAGAAGGACGCGCCGCAACAATGATCATATCGGAATTTTGGAATCCGCCGGTCAGCGAATCGAGCGCAGAGAATCCGGAAGGAACGCCGGTAACACCGCTGTGTTTTCCGTGAATGCTTTCCAGCATTTCCATGGTTGAAAAGACCGCTTCCTTCATCAGGACGAATGTTTTTTTCATCCGCTTTTCGGAGATCTGGAAAATTTTATTTTCTGCAACATCAAGAAGATCGAGCGCATCATCCTGCTCGTTGAATGCGCGGCTGGTAATTTCTGTACTGGTGGTGATGAGATTGCGAAGGAGTGCTTTTTCTAAAACGATCTTTGCGTGAAATTCTATGTTGGCTGCCGATGTAACACGCATGGTCAAGTCCGCAATATATAATGGACCGCCGACATCGTCTAAATGTCCTGCGCGTCTCAGTTCTTCCACAACGGTGATGGAGTCTGCCGCTTCGTTCTTTTCAAACAGTGAAATGATCGCGTTGAATATTTTTGTGTGCGCCGGTTTGTAGAATGCGGAGTCATCAATAATCTCTAATGTTCGAGAGATCGCTTCTTTATCCAGCATCATCGCTCCGAGCACGGACATTTCAACATCCATTGCCTGCGGCGGAACGCGTCCTGAACTTTGTTCTATATTTTGGTCAGCCATTGTTTTACAGTTATCAGTTATCAGTTATCAGTTATCAGTAAAACAATTATCGAGTATGTTTGTACACTAAACCTGATAACTGTTCACTGTTAATTGTTCTTCAACTCATCGTACATTGTTCTCAACTTCTGCACATCTTCCCACGTCGGTTTTTTCCAGTTCGGATTTCTCAGCAATGCGGCGGGATGATATGTAACAAGTGTCGGCACGCCATGATAATTGTGAACCGATGCGCGGAGTGCTGTGAGCGATTCTTCCGTTTTCAACAATGTATGAGCCGCAGTCAACCCGACACACAAGATCAGTTTTGGTTTTATCAAGTCGATCTGTTTCCACAGATACGGTTCGCATTCTTCCACCTCTTCCGGATTCGGCTTACGATTTTCCGGCGGCCGGCATTTTAAGATATTTGCAATATACACATCTTCGCGTTTGAACTGAATCGCTTCAAGAATCTTCGTCAGCAATTGCCCAGCGCGCCCAACGAACGGTTCACCCTGCGCATCTTCATCCGCGCCCGGTGCTTCGCCGATCACCATCAAGTCCGCATTCAGATTTCCAACACCGAACACGAATTTCGTCCGTGTTTTCCCAAGAGCGCACTTCATACAATTACAGATCTGTTTGTTCAGATCGACAATATCCGTAGCAGATTGCCACGCTTCAATGACAAGAGATTTTTTTACAAGAGCAGGAGTTTCCGTTTTCTTTTTAACAGCCATAGCGGGTTCTGTTCTTTCAACAATAGCGGTTGATGGTTTTGCAGCAGTTTTTTCACGATACAGCGTATTGCCGAACAGTATTTGTTCCTGCTTTAAAAATGTTTGTGCATCGGTTAGAAATTTTTCGATCTCGGATTCGGGCATTAACAAATTCAATAATTATTACAATTTTCGTTTCTTCCAATAATTTGGGTTTCGTTTTTGATGTGCTACTGCGAGAATGTAAATCTTCCCGTTGTATTCTGAAAAAAATATACTGTAAGGGTATCCTTTAACAATACTACGTCGAATATTCTTTGAGACTGTCATCCATGCGTTTGGCCGTTCTCGAATCAACGCAACAGCTTGTTCGACATTGACAACAAACTGATTGGCAACATTACTAGAGATATTTTTGTAATGCGCAACCGCTTCACGATATTCATCAAACGCTTCAGCGTGATAAATATATTCCATCATCCGAGCATCTCTTTGATCTTTTTACTCACCGTTTCACCGGGGATAGCTTCCGCTTTTCCTGAAACAATGCTATCATACCGCACCTCGGCTTCTTTTATCCACGCAAGTTCAATTTCTTTTTGAGCGCCACTAGTCAAACTATCGAATAACTCGTTGGCAAGCTCTTCTCGCTGTTCTAATGGGAGAGACATTGCCGATTGTTTTATTGAAGAATAAGTTCCATGCATAGATTCATTCCTCACAATGTTATTATTTTGTCTAAAATCTCAACCGCCACATCGAACTTCGACATCTTCGGAAGTTTATTCGCCGATCCTTTTGCATCGATCAGTGTTACAATGTTCGTATCTACGCCGAATGTTGCACCCTTGTCTTTGGTGGAATTCAACACGATCAGATCAAGATTCTTCTTTTGTAATTTCTCTTTTGCATGTTCAAGTTCATTCGTTGTTTCCAGTGCAAACCCGACAAGAATTTGTTTTTTGGTTTTCTTTTCTCCGAGTATTTTTAAAATATCCGGAGTGGAACGGAGTTGAAGCGACAGATCGCCTTGCTGTTTTTTTATTTTTTCTTTTAACGGTGCAGCGGGGGAATAGTCTGCAACTGCGGCGGCCATGATAATGATATCCTGTTTTTTTGCATGCGTCATCACCGCTTTATACATTTGTTCTGCAGTTTCAACATCAATCCGTTTCACATTCTTTGGTGTGGCGAGCAAAACCGGTCCACTTATTAGTGTAACATCTGCGCCGCGCAATGCGGCTGCATTTGCAAGTGCAAATCCCATTTTCCCGGATGAACGATTGCCGATGAATCGAACAGGATCGATTGGTTCGTGCGTTGGTCCTGCGGTGATAAGAATTTTCTTTTTCCTTAAATCACGTGGAGTTTTGTTGATAATGTCATCAATAAATTTTACGATTGTATCCGGTTCCGCCAATCGTCCCATTCCCGAAAGCCCGCTGGCAAGTTCGCCGCTTTCCGGCGGAACAATAAAATGTCCGCGCGACTGCAATATTGTAAGATTATCCTGCGTTGCTTCATTTTCCCACATATCAAGATCCATAGCCGGTGCAATAATAAGAGGACATCGTAATGCAAGCACGGTTGTTCCAACAATATCTTCTGCATAACCGTGAGCAAGATGAGCAATGGTATTCGCCGTTGTGGGAGCAACAAGCATTACATCTGCCCACAGACCGAGATCAATATGTTTTACGCCGAGCGAAGTAGATGAATGTTTGTTCTGAGGCCAGAGTGAAACCGCCACTTCTTCCTGAGAAAGAGTGGAAAAGGTGAGCGGCGAAACAAATTCTGTTGCCGCATGCGTCATGATCACGCGAACGTGAGCGCCTGCTTTTTTCAGCAGCCGAACGACGGTGCACATTTTGTAGACGGAAATTCCGCCCGTGATACCAATCGCAATATGTTTATCGGCAAGCATGAGCAATAGGAAAAAATGGAGGAAGAAAAAACCTAGCGGCGGATCGCACTGCCGCAAGGTTGCTGCAAGATTATTTCTTTACTTCAACTTCTTTATAACGATGTTCCAACTGATCGTTCATCAATTCTTCGATCGCTTCTTCGGTCGGTTTCGGTCGTGCTTCAAATTCGAGACTGACTTTCAACTGATCCGGATTTGAAACCTCTTCATCCATGTCGTCGTTCGCATTTGGAAGCGCAACAAGATTTTCGATGCGCTGGGTGAATTCTAATTTTGTCTCTTCGTTGATCTGGCGCGCACGTTTGGAAAGCACCACAATCGCTTCGTACACATTCGCCGCTTTCGCTTCGAGCACTTTTATTTCTAGAGTTTTAATTGCCATTACTGCCTCACTATTTTATTGAATTATTGAATAATATGTTTTTTTATAATCGTATCAACTTCCGTGATCGCCCGTTCAAGATCATCGTTCACAACGGTCACGTCGAATTGTTTTCCCGCTTCCAACTCCATCGGCATCCGCGAAAGCCTGCGGTTGATCGTTTCTTCATCTTCCGTTTTTCTGTTTCGAAGCCGCTGCTCCAGAACCTCAATACTTGGCGGTGCGATAAAGATCAACACCGAATCGTTCGGATACATTGCACGAATCGACAACGCTCCTTTTACATCAACATCAAAGATCATCGAGTGTCCCACATTCAATGCGCGGTCAACTTCTCGCTTCAATGTTCCGTAATGGTTCCCGAAAAAGAACTCGTGTTCAACAAATTGTCCCTGCGCAATCAGCGATTCAAACTCTTCTTTCGAAAGAAAAAAATAATCTTTTCCATTCACTTCACCCGGACGTATTCCACGGGTTGTTGCGGAAACCGAGAACTCAAAATCAGGGTGGCGCTGCAGCATCGGTTTGATGATGGATGTTTTTCCGCCGCCGCTCGGCGCTGCAAAAGCAAAAAGTTTAGCGTTATTCAATGGAGAAAATTTATTCGATGTTCTGTAATTGTTCTCGGATCTTTTCTAATTCTTCTTTGATGTTCACAACGATATGCGCGATCTCAACATCATTACATTTCGAACCGATCGTGTTCGCTTCGCGGTTCATTTCCTGTATCAGAAAATTCAGTTTGCGTCCTTCGGATTCTTTTGACTGCAACGCTTCAAGAAAGAACTTATTGTGACTGCGAAATCGGACGCACTCCTCTGTAACATCCAACTTTTCCGACAGAAGCGCAATCTCCAATTCCAATCGTTGAGTATTGATGATACTTTTGTCTTCTATCAACTGTTCTACTTTTTCCAATAATCGTTTTCGTTCTTCAGGAATTCTCTTCTTCGAGAGCTGTTCAACGGTATCAATATATTTATTGATCTTTTGAACACGCTCTTTCGAATCGCGGGCAAGTTCAGCCCCTTCTTTTTCGCGCATCGTTTTTAATGAACTGACCGCTTTCGTCAATGCCTGCTGGAAGACTTTCCATTCGGTTTCATCTTCTTCAACTTCTTTGGTCTCAAAAATTTCGGAGAAGTGGAGAAGATGTTCCAGTGTTACAGGTTCTTTGATCTTGGTTGTTTTCCGTAATTGTTCAAGAACGGCGTGAATCTCTTTTACCCGTTTTTTATCAACCGAGATCGCCAGTTCGTTGTTGCTGTCATCTTCTTTTGCTGCGTTCAGCGAAATTTTTCCCCGCGAAATTTTTGAGCGGATAATTTCTTTTATTTCATTTTCACGCTGGGAAATCGTTTTCGGAGCGCGAGTTGATATCTCCAAAAAGCGGTTATTGACACTTCGAAGTTCTACGGAAAAGGAGACACCCTTTGCAGATGCTTCACCTTTTCCAAATCCGGTCATACTTTCAATCATACAGAGGTCAACATTTTCTTCGTTGTGACAAAAAAACCTCTGGAGAATTACCCCAAAGGCTGAGATTTTCTATACAAAAATACGAAAAATCGCAAGGGCAGACAAGCAAAACCTTTCCACAGAAATCCACAGGTTATCCACACTCCTTTTGTACCAAATGCTTGTAATAAGGGGTGATTTTAAGGATGGTTTTGTCTGGTTGATAACTTTAGAATAAAAATAAGAGCTTACAACTGCTGATGTTGTTTATTGCATTAAGTGCCGATTCGTACTTACTCAAACAGAATTTTTTTGAAATTGATGGAAGCGCGTGTGGAACAACAAATATTTCCACAGAATATTCATCGTCTAAAAATCTTCTCAAAACTTCTCAAAATGGAATCTTGATAAGCGAGCAATCCTTTAGTATTATTGCTTCACAGATTACGCCATTACATTCTTTATTGATTGGAACATTGTATGATTATTCAATTTCTCGGTGCGGCACGCACAGTTACAGGCTCAATGCATTTCCTTAACGTGAACGGAAAAAATATTCTGCTCGACTGCGGTTTATTTCAGGGGCGGCGTGCAGAAACGTACGAACGGAATAGAAATTTCCCGTTCGATCCATCAACAATTGATGTTGTTGTTTTGTCGCACGCACACACCGATCACGCCGGAAATCTTCCCAATTTGGTGCGATACGGTTTTTCAGGCAATATTTTTTGTACTCCCGCTACCGCCGATCTCTGTCGGTTGATGCTGATGGATAGCGCGCATATTCAGGAAAAAGATGCGGAGTTTGTAAATAAACGACACGCGAAGAAAAAACTTCCGCCGATCGAACCGCTCTATAC
>JANONI010000025.1:0-2907 GCA_031420755.1 Bacteroidota bacterium
TAGCTCGGGTTCAGACAAAAGATATTATCACTGCAGGATTAAAAAGCGAATTGTTCCGATCATCGTTCTTCGTCATTTCACCTTTCGCAACGGTTAAAGATTTTCAAAATCAATTTATGATTTACGGAGGAATTGAAGGAAAATTGCGTATAGCTTCATTCGAATTATTCGGCGGACTTACTCAAAATATTATCAATGACAGACCAACATCCGGTTCACCAACCATAGAATTCTCAAATGCTACACAATTGATTACTACACAAAAAAGTGATGAGACATTTTCATTATTAGAAGCCGGAGTACGATTTTCTTCTCCGCATTTGTTTTCTTTCAATGCATCCTATAAAAAAACAACGCAAAAAAATCCCGTTATAGCAGATACCAGTTCTATATTTAGTTCATTTTTTGATGATAACTATTTTTATCCCGGCAAATATACGTTTGATGCTGTCACTGCTTCCGCTCATTTTATATGGAATGATTTTCATTTGGAAGGAACTGCAAATTATTTAAAGCAACCGACAATCACTCGAAACAATAAAAAATTAACCTTGTATCCCGAAATTACAATGAATGGGTCTGTCTATTTTCAGGGATTTCTTGCGAATGGACATTTGGATATTAAGTTCGGGTTCCGAGGAAATTTCTATTCAAAACAAACGGGAATGAAACCGTATGATGAGTTTGGGCTTTGGATACCATCTGATTTGATTTCGTACGGTCCGAGCGGCACGGTAGATTTTTTTGCTGTGGGAAAGATCGGCGATGCGTATGTTCATTTAATCTGGGAGAATTTAAGCGGAACACAATATTTATTAGCTCCGGTCTATCCGATATATGAGCGGAACATTCGCTTCGGTGTGTCGTGGGAATTTTTGGATTGATATGTAGGTCTCGCCAAAAAAGTAGGAATCCTTCGGAAGGTTAAGCGAATAACCATTTTTCATCTATACATTTAGCGCATCAGCGTATTGTATCTCTTGTTTTTTTAGGAAGTTTTTTGCTCACCTCGTCATAAGAATGATTGATAAGATCATAGATCAGTTTTTCCGGAACTGTTCCATCAACCTCTACTGTATTCCACATTTTTTTATTCATGTGCCACGCAGGTGTTATTGAAGCATACTGTTCCCGCAATTCTACAGCACGTTCGGCTTCGCATTTTAGGTTAATAGAAAGAGGTATTTCGTTGATATTGGTCAGTAAGAACATTTTTCCAAATATTTTAAAGACCAATACTTCTTCATCAAATGGAAATTCTTCGGTGATCTTCCCTTTTTTCTTCAAACAATAATTCCGAATTGATTCGAGATCGATCAAATTGAATCTCCACGCAGTTGGCGAATCCTTTTTCGGGCTTGTTCAACGAATAAAGAGAATGGATATTTCTCCAATATTATCTCGTACGCAGCAATGGCTTTTTGCTTATCCAACAAATACAATTCATACAATTCACCAATTTTGAACTGCGTCTTATCTTTTTCAATACTTTCTTTATAATCTATTAGTAATTTTTGATAATCAGCCAAAGCACCGGCATATTGTTTTAGTTGTATTGAATATTCAGCTTTTTTCAACAATACATCATCCGCTAATGGCGCGGCAGGATAAATATCTATTATAGACGAAAGTTCTTGAATCGCTTCGCTAAGTTTGTATTGGCGAGCCAATAATTCAGCACGAGAATATTGTTTAAGTGCTTCCGTAAATTGGAATTGATTCTCCGTGACAAAGTATTGAAGGATCAAAGCATCATTAGACTCATCAACTTTTAAGTTTTCCGTTAACGGAACAAGCAATGCAAGAACACTGTCAAAATTATTTCTGAAAAACTGGATCTCTGCCAATTGAAATTGGGCGGCGGTTCGCTGTTCCTGAGTGGAATACGGGGATGACGCCATTGCGGAATATTTTTTTGAGGCCGCATCCAGTTTATTTTGTGCAATATAAATATCTCCGGCAGCAGCAAGAACTGTCGGAATCATTGGTCCCGCGGGAGAACTGAGCATCACAGAATCGAACATCTTCAGCGCACCATCAAGATCGAACAATTGTTTGTATCTGATCCAACCGATGCGATACAATGCATTGGCACTGATCGCCGAGATTGGATATTCTTTTACAATTGCAGAATAGAGATTGATTGCACCCGAAAAACTAGGCTGAGTTTCAAGAAGTGTATTATTTTCTTTTTTCGTCTCCGCTGATCGTTCTCCTCTAAAACTCAGTTCTTCAACACACCGGGCATATCCAAATTTTGCAGCGGGAATGAAAGCCATTCGTTCTCTGTTTTGCAATGCTTGTTGGTACGCTTTTGCTGCAACAGAAAATTCATTCTCACGAAAAACACGTTCGGCAAATACAAATAGTTCCTGACCGTTTGAATTGATCAATTGTTCAAGTTTTTGTGTTACAGCTAATGCATCGTTGTACCGATTTGCTTCCATATACAACCACATTTGAAGACGCATCAACGGAATGGTTTGCTGAATGCGTAATTCTTCTTCCACCACAGCGGTACACGAAGGTAATCCGTCTGGACGGGAAATGATTGATGCGAGGCGAGATTGTACAAAATCAAATTGTTGTTCGTTTTGCCGGAGCATTCGTAAATATTCACGAGTTGTGTTTGAAAAATCCATTGTAAAGGAATAGAGATATCCAAGTTCATTTGCAAAAACAAATTGATCACCAATCTCTTTCCTTCCTCGGAGATACGTTGCGATTGCTTTATCGAACAATCGCTGATTTGCTTGTTCATTTGCGACAGCACGAAAGAACATCTGATTTTTATTTGCAGACTGAAGAATCAAATTCCAAACGGAATCCGCTTTTTGTTCTTTTCCTGCCATTGAAAACAAACTGCCGATATTGGATTGAAGAGTAAAATCGAACGGTGTGAAACGA
>JANONI010000026.1:0-2662 GCA_031420755.1 Bacteroidota bacterium
TCACTTACCTATGAGTGAAAACACTCACTAAGTAAAGAAAGAAAGAAATATAAAGAAAGGTGCTTTTATGAATGATATTGAAGATGAGACTCTCCTATTAATGCAAAGACTTGATACAGAAATATACAATGCTTCCGATGCTGAATTGTCGGGATATTTTTTTCAATGGTGTAAAATTACAGATATTCTTTTGCACAAGCTAAAGTACGGCACGGCATCCCTTGAAAAATCAATGTAATGCTTTTAAAAATCGCTCAGGTTCAAGGAATAAATGAAATTCGATGCAAAGGATACTTAAATACAATGATTGCCTATAACGCAATTTTAAAACGTTTTCGATACAGCGGGCTAAGTTTTACAAAGTGTTATGAAAATGTAAAGCAACAGAGTTGAAATCCAACTGTTAAGATTTGTTAAGGTTGTTTCTATTTCACTCAACCTTAGAATGAAAATTCAAACTAAAATAGTTTGAAATAGTATGCAGTTTAGAGATTGAAAAACAATCAAAAGAATCAAATCGGACATACTAAAAAATGTTTTCGTGTCTGAGTGATGCTAACTTTTGTTTACTATTTAGGTGAAATAATATGGGCGGTTATGGTAGCGGACGTTCCGGCTGGCGTCCGGTAGTCGAATACGGTCTAAAACTTGATTCGTACCGATTACAACGGCAAGACATACTGAATATTCATAGAAGCGGGATTTCATTTGGTTCAATCCAATGGACTAATACTGCAACCGGAGAATATATTGCTTCTATTGGTTATGAAGTGAATTATTACAGAAAAAGTATGATGCTGAATTATACGAGAACACTAAACAATGAGAAATATCCTGTTGAGGAAAATATTTGGTTAACAACACAGAAAACAAATTTTGGGGGTTCACGGTTTCTTTTCCTCTGTCCGAAATGCAACAAAAGAACGGCAAAACTTTATTTACCTAACGGAGCTTTACACTTCCGGTGTCGTAGATGTTACAATCTTACTTATCTTAGTTCAAATCAAAGTCATCAATTAGATGCGCTATTCCAAAAGTTATCGAATGATGTTGGGTGTTCTTTCAAGGAAGTAAAAAATATTTTGAAAAAAAAGTAGATGTTGATAAAAATATCTTGCGTGCAGATAATTGAGATTGTATATTTGTTGTAGGACGTCCGAATAAATAATATTTTCTACTCGAAAGAGTAAATCCCTTTGACTGAAAAGATTTGGACGTCTCACAGTTGAGGGGATTTTTAATTTTAGCGTTTGGTTCTCGGTGTTACATTAGATGTTACCTTTCGTCATAGAAAAATAGATTTTTGACGTAAGGTAAATTTAAAAAGTATCGAATATTTAACAAAACCATCTGCGGGTGTAACTCAGTTGGTAGAGTATTTGCTTCCCAAGCAAAATGCCGCGGGTTCGAGTCCCGTCACCCGCTCACCATAACAGTACTATTAAAGGAAAGCCATTTGGCTTTCCTTTTTTTTGTCATGTGATTAGTTTATAAACTTTTGTATATTAACATCACGTATGGCAGAAAAAATTCTTGTCGTTGAGGACGACAGTAACATAGAGCAACTTGTTACATTCAAGCTGAAAAATTCCGGTTTTCAGGTTCATAATGCACATAATGGCATTGAAGCTCTGGAGTTTTTGGAAAAAAATTCCGTAGATCTAATTGTGACCGATATTATGATGCCTATTATGGGGGGAAAAGAATTGGTGATGGAACTGAAAAAGAATCCTGCAACAAAGACAATTCCCGTAGTAATGCTCACATCCCTCACACTTGAAAAAGAGATTATTGAAGGTTTTTCGCTTGGTGTTGAAGATTATATTAAGAAACCATTCAGTCCTCAAGAACTGATCGTACGGATAAAAACAGTTCTCGCCCGCAGTAAGTCCTAACCAGCAGTTTTATGGCACGCTCAACAAGGCGGTTCATCTATACTCACAAGATATTGATTGCAATTGCATTGTTGTTGTTTCTTGTGTTTGTTGTTCCATTCGTCGTTTGGTATTTCATGCCTACGCGCCCGATCTCTGTTGTTGTTATCGATAAAACGACCGGTGCAGATTTTCGGGAGCATCGTTCTTTGTTTTGGTTACTGCGTCATTGGAAATACACCAAACCCGATTCGAATAATTTTTACAACGACCAAGAAGATTATTACGGCTTTTTCCCACAGGATAGTTCGTACAGCGAACCATCGCACTTGCGGCTCTCGAATGCAGATATTTTGTATATCGCCGACACGTACGGTGTTTACACGTATCCTTTAGGGTATGAAAATTTTGAAAAGATGCTTTCGGATAAGTATTTACCGATTCAACTTAAATACGGTGGTTTGACACGTGCAGAATTAGATAGTATTGAAGAATTTAATAAGCGCGGAGGAACGTTAATTGCGGAATTTAATACACTGCAAGATCCGCAATCTCGAGATACTATTACGCAACAGCGAATCGGCTCGATATTCGGCGTTCGGTATGCAGGTGCGTTGGGAAAATATTACGAAAATCTGAAAACAGTCCCGCGATGGATGAAAGAAAACTATAAGAAAACCAGCAGAAAAGCATGGGACTATTCCGGCAGAGGAATTATTATTACTGTTGAACGACAAAGTGGTGATACCAGACCGGGTTTGATCGTGCTGGAATCATCGGATCTGCTT
>JANONI010000027.1:0-1955 GCA_031420755.1 Bacteroidota bacterium
TGGAAAACACGAAGGAACATTTCGCTATGAGATCGGCAATTCATTATTGAACCCGGAGCGGAGTTTGCAATTCGATGTCGGCGCAACGTATCATTCCGATCACGTTTCAATTGATGTGGGCGGATTTTACAATGGAATTTCAAACTACATTTTTTTAGAAAAAATAAACAGTGTTGCCGGAGGAGATTCGATCGTTGATCCGACCAATCCTGCGACAGCGTTCAAATTTGTACAAGGAAATGCGTCGTTGTACGGCGGAGAAATTACGATTGATATTCATCCGCATCCGTACGACTGGCTGCATTTCGAAAATTCATTTTCGTATGTGCGCGGTGTGCAGGCAAACCAGCCGGATTCGATGCGCAATCTTCCTTTGATGCCCGCGCCGAAACTGCAATCGGAACTCCGCGCGCAGTTCACAACATACAAGTCGCTGCAAAATCTGTATGTAAAAGTGGAAGGAGAATATTTCTTCACACAGAATGATTTTTACGAAGCGTTCAGGACTGAAACGGCAACGAACAGATATTTTTTGCTGAACGCAGGATTGGGAACTGAATTTACCGGAGCGAACAATCGCGTTGTGTGTAAACTCTACCTTTCGGCGAACAACCTGCTCGATACAAAAAACCGAAGCCATTTGAGCAGATTAAAATATGCGCCGGTGAATCCTGTTACGGGAGAGCAAGGTGTTTTTAATGCGGGAAGGAATTTTAGTGCGCGAGTTGTTGTGCCGTTGGAATTTTAAATGCGTGTAATAGCCCGCATCAACAATTGTTTCGGAATCTTGTATGCTAATTTAGAATAGATTTGAATGTGAAGAAACAAGTCCCCAAGGGATCACTTCGTAATTCAGCATGACGCGTCTAATTTTTTAGATGGTTCTGTACATTAAAACGGATGTTCAAACGACAGGTAAAAAAAAAGTCCGTTCTGTTGATTTCCAGAATTAAAATAGAAAGGAAATGCCATTCCGGGAACAATTTGCAGATCATTGATATCGATTGCCCATCTTACTCCGGGACTGACGATGAGTTCATTTGTTCTTCCAAATTTCGATCCGGATGAAGTGTACAGAACTTCAGCCATTACATTAAAATTCTTGTTCGCGAGATAGATCCCGCTTGCTCCGATAAAATATTCAGTGGTGGTTGCTTTTGATGTTGCAAATTGAACGTTTGGGAGTGCTGTAAATCCTAAATTATAGTGAGTAACAATCTTATTAGAGAACCGTTTGCTTAGTGGAAGATTGATTTGAGCACCGACAACGCCATCTCCAAAACCTTTTGCTTCATCTCCGGTGGGAAGAATAATAGAAATTCGCGGAGAAACAGCAAGACCATTCTCATTTACCAATTGATAGCGATAATTAATCATCATATCAACGATACCTTGTTTTGCGGGCATTGCTGATGGCTTAAATTGAACGGGAAGCGTGAAACTCAGTTGATGTAATTGTCCAAATGCAGGCCATTCTTGAGTAAAACTTGTTTCAATGTTTCTACCGTTTTGAGAGCGTGTAGCATTGAAAATATGTTGAACGATATGATCTTCTTGATTATATGCTTCTTCAATAAAGTAAGAATTATCTTCGATCGCTTTCGTGAATTCTTGAGCAAAGGAGTTTATTGTTGCAATAATAAAGAGAATAATAAATGGTCGCATAGGGAATAGGTTTAAGGGCATCTCTAAAAAACAATGTTTTAAAAACATAGATCACTGATGCGTAGGCATGCTTCGCATAATACAGATGAAACGAATTTTCATGGATTATTTTTATTGATTTTTAGAGATGATCTTACAATAAAAATATCCGCCACACTTGCGCTACAAGAAAACAAATCACCAATCCCATAATAACAGGAATAACTGTCGCAATCGTTGTCCATTTCACACTTTTTGTTTCTTGGTAGATCGTATAGATTGTTGTTGAACAGGGGTTATGCAGTAAACTA
>JANONI010000028.1:0-2248 GCA_031420755.1 Bacteroidota bacterium
CCATAATATTTCTGATAAAAAGAGATTCCTTCATTTTATTTTCAATCGGTAACGGAGCGATAAATTTTCCGCCTGAAGTTTTAAACATCTCTTTTAGGCGGTCGGTAATTCTTAAAAATTTTCCATCAACAAGTTCACCTATATCGCCCGTGTGAAACCATCCTTCATCATCGATACTGGCTTTAGTGTATTCCGGTTTATTATAATACCCAATCATGATATTCGGTCCCTTTGCCAAGATCTCTCCGTTCTCACCAATTTTTATTTGAACATCGGGAATGGGTAATCCGGCGGTTCCGAGATAGTATTCACCTTTATTAAAACGGTTGCACGTAATAACAGGAGAAGATTCTGTAAGACCATACCCTTCGCAGATTGGAATACCGGCAGCCGTAAAGATACGCGCAAGACGAGGCTGCAATGCTGCCGCACCGCATATTATTCCTTTCACATCTCCGCCGAGTGCGGCTGTCCATTTTGAAAAAACGAGTTTCCGTGCCGCCCGAAGTCTTAGAGTATAAAAAAAGTTATTCTTTCCTTCGGGGTCATAGTGGTTTGCTAAATTAACAGCCCAGCCAAAGATTGCCTGTTTTGGCCATTTTAAATCTCTTCCCTTATCCATTATTTTGTCGAATATTTTTTCGAGAAGACGCGGAACGGTTGTGAAATAATTCGGTTTTACCTCAAGCAAGTTTTCTCCTACTTTTTCTATGCTTTCGGCATAATAGATCGATGCTCCAACGGTCAAATAAAAATAAATAGATGTCCTCTCGAAGATATGGCAAATCGGCAAGAAACTAATTACACGGTGAGTTTGATTTATGGGAAATATCTTGCTGATGGAAGTAACGTTGCTGATAATATTGTTGTGTGAGAGCATTACACCTTTTGGTGTTCCCGTAGTTCCCGAAGTATATATGATGGTTGCCAGATCGCCCGGTGCAATTGAATCTTCGATCTCATTCAATCGTGATCGAAGGGATTCATCTGCAGTGTTGAGTATTTCCGACCAATGTTTTTTTCCTTCAACGTGATCGAATAAATAAATCTCTTGTAAGGATTTCACTTTCGATTTTATCTTATGTGCTTTTCGATATAACTCGTCGTTTCCAACAAACGCTAATTTCACTTCTGCGTCATTAAATATATATTCATATTCATCAGCACTGATGGTTGGATAGACCGGAACAACAATTCCCCCGATTTGAAGAACGCCGAGGTCAACGAAATTCCATTCGCTACGGTTCGGTGAAACAATTGCGAATTTGTCGCCGGGTTGAAATCCTAATTTTAACAAGCCAAGACTAAACTTGTCCACCGTATTTTTTACATCTACCGTAGTAAACTTTTTCCAAACGCCGCCAGTTTTATCAGCGATACAATTATTGGAAGGATGTGTTTCGAGTTGATGTGGAATAATGTCGATAAGCCGTCGTATGGTTTTCATCGTGCACTCTTCGCTGGGATAGGTTATTCAATGAGAGTTTCAGAAATGATTTAATTTTGTTTTAAAAATTCATAATCTCATTATCATGTTATAGACTCGGTTGAAAATTATGTTGAAAATACCATCGGTTATCTACATCGCATGGCAAATATGATATAAAATGAATGCAAACACAAGAGAATAAGATTGGAAATGTTGGAAATGTAAGATTGGGAAAGAAGAAGAAAACTAAAGCAACAGCAGATTTTTTCTGTTTTCGTCTTTGCAGCACAAGAAAATAAGTTTGTTATTCGCTCTGTGTTCTTTTTCGCAACCACTTGGCGTAATTTTAAGGAGATCTCTAAAAACATCCCTACGGTCTACGACTCGTAGGGTAGAGGTCATAGACGAGCCGTAGGGAAGTTTCCTTTATTTGCCTTTCAATAATTCGATATATTCCGGTTCATTGCGGATGTTTTCAAGATCAGGATCACGTTTAAGCCATTCATAATTCTCAATTCCGGTAGTAAGAGCATCTTTCAATGCTTTTGTTGCAAGCTTCTTCTCATTCAAACGGGAATAAAAGCAGGCGGCATTATATAACATAAGAGTATCGGATGGATTAAGCTCGAGTGCCTTTGCCGCCTCTCGTTTGGCTTCATCGATCTTTTCTGCCATTACGAGACTAATCGCAAAGTAAATATGTGCGCGAGCATCTTCCGGGTGTTTGGACAAATAGCGGGGAAACATCTGCGCGCTTTGTTCTATAATTTCCTTCCGCTTGTCCATCTCGCCAAGTCGTTCGTACGCAATCATGAGATC
>JANONI010000029.1:0-2155 GCA_031420755.1 Bacteroidota bacterium
CAACAGAAGATTCTTTGTACAGTTATCATTTTAGCGGTGCCGATATTGATACCGAAGAATTTAAGGATTCTATATCATTTGCAGTGCTTGTGCGTCCTTCTTGGATTTCTTACGATTCGGCAACACATACTCTCTCCGGCACTCCGACCGGATTTCAAGCACAAGATACTGTTATAGCAATCTCAATTTCTGATCATAAAAATGGATATTCTATTCAAACATTCAAACTGAAGATGATACACACGAATCATCCGCCAGTTTTTGTATCACTTCCCGATACAACGGCAAAAGAAGATTCAGTGTATCGGTATGCAGTAACCGTGAATGATATTGATATGCCGTACGGCCGCGATTCTTTACGTTATGAAATTGTCTATGGTCCACGCTGGCTGCAATTCTCCAACGATACGCTGGTCGGGATACCGCGTTATTACAACGTAGGCGATACGGTTATAGCGATTAAAATTACCGACAAGGGAAATAGTAGCATCGAGCAAGCATGGAAGATTACGGTGCTGCCAACCTATCATGCACCATCACAGTTTTCATTATTTGATTCTCTAAAAACAGACAGTATCAATATTGATCGGAATAAAAAAATTGTCTTTCGTTGGAACAGATCGGTCGATCAAGACGAAGAAGATACGATTCGTTATTCACTCCGTTTTTGGGGAGGAACAATTGATACGACAATCACAGGAATTACCGATACGGTATTCGTGTCTGAAATAATGAAACTATTGATGCCATCTGCACAATATCGGTGGACAATTGTTGCAACCGATGGAAGATTTATTGTTGCTGCAAGAGATACCATTGTTCTCAAAACAGCATTTACGATACTGAGTGTTGATGATTGGGCAACATTGCTTCCAAAAGATTTTGTTCTGTACCAAAACTATCCAAATCCATTCAATCCAACAACAACAGTTCGGTTTGGTATTCCTGTGCAAAGCAAAGTTACATTAACAGTATATAATTTGCTCGGCCAAGAAGTAGAGAAGCTAATCAATAATTCGTTGATGGATGCACGATATTATGAAATGCAATGGAATGCCTCACATCAAGCAACAGGAATGTATGTTGCGGTTATCACGATGGAAACGATAAGCGGTGAGAAAAAAGCCGTTCGATTTACAAAAAAGATGTTACTTTTAAAATAATTATTGCTCCTGCCATATCTATTTAAAAATCTGCGCTTATTGTAAGCGTATGCTAAATTTATTCGAAAGAACACCTCAACGTTTGAGTCGAGGTGTTTTATGTGGATTCTTCGAGATTATGGTAAAAGAACTGCTGCCGAAATAACAGTTGTCCATTTACCATCCTTGTCACCTTCAGCGGATTGAGTAACATTGAATGTCTTCAATATTTTTCCACTCAACTTAAAATGCTTTTCACGCTCATCCCATTCAATATTCGGGTCAAACTCAATTCCTAAGGTCGTTGCCAGCATTGTTGCAGCTAAGTCTTCAGCATATTCACCGCATTTTTCTTCAGTTTCACCAAACGGATGGTGTTCGGAGAGATAACCGTACTGCGAATCATCAGCAGCCATTGCTACGCCAATAGATGATGCTACAAGGCGGTTCGGTTCATTCGTGGCATTTCTTGCCATAACGCAGAATGCAACCTGTCCCGGTTCGAGAAATTTTAATCCTTCGGCAACGGGAATGCGTTTACATTTTGGGGGATAAATGCTGGAAACTGTTACAAGATTGCACTTTTCAATGCCAGCGTTACGAAGGGCAAGTTCGAATGACTGCAGATAATCTTTATGTCTGCCTACGCCTTTGGTAAAAAACATTTTGGTTGGGACGAATGACAACGTTTTATCTCCTTTTGAGATTAGTAAATAAAAAAAAGTGTTATAGTTATCTAGAATTTTTTCTTCATAGATCAATCAACGTGTGTTGTGATCGTTTGAGCGATGTGAAATATACAGATACTTACAAAAAATACAAACAGAAAAATTTGTAAAGGGCGGTTCTATAAATTCCCTACGGGTCGTAGACAAAAAGAACTTTACCGCAAAGACGCAAAATGTTTATTATTATTTGTTTTATTCGTGTCTTTGTGTCTTAGTGTGAAAAAAAATTAATTTTTGGAGCTGCCCTAAAAATAATTTTAGTTTAGCCGGGAATCACCTTCAGGA
>JANONI010000030.1:0-5274 GCA_031420755.1 Bacteroidota bacterium
TATTCCGGACCTGGAAAATATTTATCGATCTTTCGTGTAACAATCTGTTTGAATGTTGTTACCGGCGCGCCGTTCATTCCGCGAAAAATCTCTGCGATTTGTCCGGCTTGAATCGTAACGGAGAATGTATCTGTTGTAAAATTCATTTTCGAGCAAATAAATGTGCGAACGCCTGTTGAAAGCAAAGGGAAAGTGAAATAACCAAGTGCATCCGTTTGAACCGAAATATTTTCCGTTTTGGAAGTGATCGTTGCATCCGCAATCCCGACAGAAATATTGGCAATCAATATTCTTCCGGTCATACTTCCGGTTTTGACATGACTGGAAGATTGAGGATCAAGCGGATTATCGCGCGGAGCATCATCGATGCAGCCGTTCAATAACACAATAAATAGTAAAAATATTGGAACAATTTTCATCGGTAAAGGGACAGTTTACAACATATTAGCGGAAAAGTGCGTAAAACACAAATTAGACAACACGGAGAAGTGAAAAGTTACAGAGAGGGGAAACAGATTGTGCTACGGATCAATCAATAATTATATCATTTGTATTAAAAACCGAAATTCCAATGTCTGGAATAGTGCTTCAGCAAGATATTTACGGTATGATGAGAGAGATTTATTTGTAGAGACGGATGATTAGCCGTCTCTACTGCGTCATTAGACCAGTTCTACGCGCAATTTTTTGCCAACGGCTTTTGCGTATTTACCAAGCGTTGAAAGACGGATATCTTCCGCATGATTTTCAATTCTTGAGATTGCAGATTTTTTTGTTCCTAAACGTTTTGCAACAACTTCCTGTGTTATTCCGGAATTTTCCCGTGCCTGTTTGAGAATGACACTGAATTCAAATTTTTCATAACCACTTTCAAAGTCTTTTGCAAATCGGGCACTTTGTTTTTTTCGTTTGACAATATATTTTTCAACATCGTTCATATTATTTTCTCCTCTTTAGATATTCTTCTCTTCGCTGTTCTGCTATTGGGCATCTCTAAAAACCTATTATTGATGAATTCTCTTTCGCGACACTGAACCATTCGCTTTAAGCGAACGGTTCAGTTCTTAGTTCGATCATCGATTTTGGTCTGTTTGGATTTTTTTTCTCTTGCAGCTTTTGTCAAAGGACTCAGACTGTGTGAAAAGTCAAATTTTGCGAAACACATCCCCGAAATCTCACCTGTCCGCCTTTGGCGGAAAGATTACGGGGATGTTGACGGTGAAAAAATAGTTTTCACATTGCCTGACTTCTTTGGAGCGGGAGCGATTGTGAGATTTTTACGGTATGGTGTAAAGTGAAATTTTAATTGTGCGTTGTTTCAATAATGGACTACATCTTAGTTTTTATGACACCTTTACGATAAAGATCGAGCGCTTGCTTTAAAATTGCAGTAATTGTTTTTACCGGCAGGTCTTTTTCGGCATCGAACAAGAGTATTTTCATCCGTGTGCGCTTTCCGGAAATGAGATCGGGATGATTGATCCGTTTTCCTTCAACAATTTCAAGATACGGTTGACGAGTTTTTTTAGTGATCCACAGGAAGCAGAACATTTTCCCTCTGTAACAAAAGCAGGGCATCTTGTATTTCCACGCTTCGGTGATATTCTTGTCTTGCTTCAGAATAATTTCGCGCAATGCAAGCAAAGTACTTTGCAGGGGTTCTTCGTGCTGAAGATAAAAATTGTCAAGATCGTTCGACATTATTATTATTACTTTTATGAAATAAGAATATTTTGCATTGCTTTTTTCAAATCCGAAAAGGAGAATTGATAACCGGACGATAATAATTTTTCAGGAATAGCTTTTTGTCCGGAAAGAATTACTTTCGCTCCTTCACCATAAAGAATTTGCAATGCAACAGTAGGAACCGGAATCCACGACGGACGATGCAAAATTTGACCGAATATTTTAGAAAATTCTTTCATCGTTACAGGATTAGGAGAGACAAGGTTGTACACACCGTTAAAATTTTTATTCTCAATTGGATACAGAATCCCGCGAACAACATCATCCATGTGAACCCACGGAAGAAATTGTTTTCCACTTCCAATCGGTCCGCCAACAAACAGTTTGAACGGCAGCAGCATTTTGCCGATCATTCCGCCCGATTTTCCCAATACTAAACCGATGCGCGGCGTTGCAACACGCACGCCATATTTTTCCGTTTCATAAGCGGCACCTTCCCACTGTTTTACCACATCAGCAAGAAAATCATTTCCGCCGGAACTTTGTTCTGTAATAATCTCATCATTTCTATCGCCGTAAAATCCTACTGCCGATGCGGAGATAAGAAGTGATGGTTTCCTTTCGGTGCGCGAAATCGCTTCAACCAATAATTTTGTCGGAATAATTCTGCTGTTCAGAATTTCTTGTTTCACCTTTTCATTCCACCGTTGTTCAAAAATATTCTTCCCAATAAGATTGATGACCACGTCGCAGCCGTTCAATTCATCTGCCCATGCGCCGGCAGTTTGTGGATTACAGTGAATGTATTTCACTGTTGCATTGTTCACTGTAGTTATTTTTGATTCGCCGCGAGTGAGAATTACGATGTAATGCGATTCTTTGGAAAGATGGTGTACCAAATGCGAACCGATGAACCCGGTTCCGCCGGTAATGAGAATTTTCATACTGAGTTTATTAACGAAGATTTTTTTACGATCAATTATTATTGATGATCCGACGAATGGTAGCAAAGATCGTATCGAAACGGTACGGCTTTGTCAACACGTCTTTAATACCAGAGCGTAGAAGTTCGGAGCGTGTTGATGTATCCAGAAAACCGGACGAGACGATCACTTTTACGTTGGGATTCATCGCTTGAAGTTTTGCAAACAGTTCTTCGCCTCCCATAAGCGGCATTCCAAGATCGGTAATTACAAGCGATATCGTATTTTTTTTCTCCACGTAGATCTTCAGCGCCTCAATCCCGTCTGAAGCAGTAAGAACGTTATATCCTTCATCCTTCAAACTTTCATACAGAATGTCGCGCAGCATTTCTTCGTCATCAACAACAAGTATTGTTTCATTGTTCATTATTGTCACTTCTTTTTCTATGTGGTGAACATCCGAAAGTTCAACGGAAATCATCGGGAAATATATGGTGAATGTTGTACCGATTCCTTTGTTGCTCTCCACATCAACGAATCCTTGATGCAGTTTAACAATGCCGTGAACGATTGCAAGTCCAAGTCCGGTTCCTTTATCGCGCGCTTTCGTTGAAAAAAACGGGTCAAAGATACGCTGCAGTACTGCTTCATCCATTCCAGAACCGGTATCGTTGATCAAGATCGCAATATATTCATGATCATCAGCTTCAGAAAAACGTTCCTTTACTTGTTTGCCCTGAATCAATTTCGTTCCCACGGTCAACACACCGCCATCCGGCATAGCATCTTTTGCATTAAGCGAAATATTCAGAATTGCCTGATGCAGATGGCCCATATCTCCCATAATAATTGCCGATGTATTCTCGATGTTATAGTGTACAGAAATTGTTTTCGGCAAGAAATGTTTTAGCAATTCCGTCACTTGCTCTACAACCACGTGAACGGAAACCGGGTGCATCTCCGCCTGCTCCGGACGTGAGAAGAGTAGCAATTGTTTTGAGATGGAAGCGCCCTGATCCGATGCTTCAATAATCCTGCTGATATAATTTTGAATTGCTGGGTTGTCCTTCGTCTGACGTTTGATCAGTTCAGCGGTTCCAAGAATCATTGCCAGAAGATTATTAAAATCGTGAGCGATACCGCCCGCCAGCGTGCCGATACTTTCCATCTTCTGCGCCTGTATCAACTGCTGTTCGAGTTGTTTTTTATCCGTGATATCACGCATGGAGCCGTTGAACAGCAATGGGTTTCCCTGCTCATCGCGAATGACAACCGCTGTGAGCAGCACATGAACCTTCGACCCTCCTTTAACTTTGAAGGTAATCTCGTAATCTTTGATAAAATCTTTTGTCTCAAATTCTTTGATAAATTTTTCTCTCTCTGTTTCATGGAAATAGAATTCGGAGGCATTATGATTCAGTAATTCATTCTTATTTTCGAACCCAAGAATATCCACTATTGCAGAATTCACATCAAGGATTATTCCATCGATCGTTGTAATATAAATGCCATCTTTTGAATCTTCAAAAAGCCGACGGTACTTTTCCTCGCTCAGTCGAAGCGTTTGTTCTGCAAATTTTCGTTCTGAAATATCGCGAAAAATTCCCTGAGCAATAATCCGTTTATCATCCAAACGAATAACGCTTGCCTTTATCTCCACAGGAATCTTTTTTCCGGTTGAATCAATCACTTCAAATTCCATGGGATGTTCACCAAGCAAAAGAATCTGTTCGCGAAAAAGTGATTCCGCTTCCTGCGAGCGCTCCGGGGGATGGATGAATGATTGATGTTTTCCGATGATCTCGGTACGCGGACGTTTCAATAACTTTTCAGCTTCGGCATTCACATCAATAATATTTCCTGTTTTTGTATCGGCAAGGAACACTGCGTCCTTTGCATTTTCAAACAATGAACGGAATCTCAATTCAGATTCAAGCAGTGCCTCTGCTGCTTGCTTACTTGCCTGTTCGGCGAGCTTCCGTTCGCTTATATCTTCTTCTGTAGCAAGAAAATGAATGATGTTCCCTTGTGCATCTATAATAGGATTGATAGAAGCAGATACCCAGTATAATTCACCGTTTTTATTTTTATTAAGAAATTCACCACGCCATTCTTTGCCGGAATGTATTGTTTCCAATAATTCTTTGTACTCTTCTTTCGTTTTTTCTCCGGATCTGAATATTCGCGGGTTTCTGCCAATTACTTCCTCTAAAGTATAACCGGATAGCGCGAGTGCTTTCGGATTGACATACTCAATAGCTCCATCAAGATTGGTAATGATAACCGATGCCGGACTTTGCTGTACGGCTTGCGATAGTTTGCGGAGTTCACCTTCTGCCTGCTTACGTTTGGTGATATTCTCTTGTGTCTCAAGAAAATGAATAATTTCCCCCCGTTCATTTACAATTGGATTGATAGCGGAAGATACCCAGTACAGTTCTCCATTTTTATTTTTATTGTGAAATTCACCACGCCATTCTTTGCCGGAATTTATTGTTGTCCATAATTCATTATATTCATCCTCAGTTTTTTCCCCAGAGCCGAATATTCGTGGAGTTTTGCCAATCACTTCTTCTAATGTATATCCTGAAAGTTCGAGTGCTTTTGAATTAACATATTCAATGGTTCCTTCAAGGTTAGTAATGATAACCGATGCCGGACTTTG
>JANONI010000031.1:0-8161 GCA_031420755.1 Bacteroidota bacterium
TTCTTCAACGGATTGCTTACCCATTTTTTGAGCAGCCGTCCTCCCATCGGTGTGTTGGTCTTATCAAGAACGGAGAACAATGTTCCATCCGGTGAACCGCCAAGCGATGAGGTGATCTCCAAATTTCGTTTTGTCGCCGAATCCAACACGATGGTTTCATCAACTGCATACGGAACGATCTTTTGAATGTGCGCAAGATTCGCTTTCTGCGTTTCATTCAAATAATGCATCACCGCACCGGCGGAAAGAATTCCGATACTCATCTGATCGACACCAAATCCTTTAAGCGACTGTGTCTTAAAATGCTGGATCAGTTTTTCAAAACCGTAATCATATTGAAAAAGCCAATCATCAAGCAAAGTATAAATTCCTCTGTACGAATGACGAAGTAATTCTTGCAGCGATTCTTTATCACGTTTTTGCAGCAACAATTCTGCGGGAGCTATTGAAGAAAGAATTTCGGGTAATTGACGGAATGGAAATTCCGATGCAAAAAATTCTCCTGTGGAAATATCAACGAACGAAAATCCTATCGGATCGTCTGCTGCGGCAATCGCGCTTGACAATGCGACGCAGGCAAGATAATTATTTTGCTTCTGTTCGAGAATTTTATCTGAGAACGCAACTCCCGGAGTAACAACTTCAATCACGTCTCTCTTTACAAGTCCTTTGGCAAACTTCGGATCTTCCATCTGTTCGCACACCGCAACACGCAGCCCCGCTTTCAATAGTTTCGGAAGATATGTTTCCAGTGCATGATAAGGAAAACCGGCAAGCGGTGTTTCACCCACATCTCCCGCTTTTCCACGACGAGTAAGAGTTATTCCAAGCACTTTCGATGTTGTTTTAGCATCATCATCGAACGTTTCATAAAAATCTCCCATACGAAACAGCAGGATCGTATCGGGATATTTCGCCTTCACAGAGGCGTATTGTTTCATTAAGGGAGTAGACATCTATCGGTTCAGAATTAGAAATCGAATATTTAGATATGTCCATGACTTGGACACGTCAGTTTTAATATGTCCATGACTTGGACATATCATTGGGAGAGTAATTTGTACAGTTTAGTATTAATAAAAAGATTTTCGCGCCCTGTTTTGTGTAACGATAATATTCCAACTTTCTCCAACTCAATTAAATATTCGGCGGCAGTTTTTCTTTCTGCAATGTTAGCATTAACCAGCATTTGCACTTTTGCATACGGCTGACTGAATATAACTTCAATCAGCTCTTTAGAATATACACGAGCCGGAAGTTTTTTTCGCGCAACAATTAATGTTTCTTCCATCAATAAACGAATATCAGAAATGCGCTGGCGCGTGAACAGAGATGTTGTTTCCACTGCATTTAACATATACAAAATCCACGGTTCCCATTCATTCGCTTCGGTTACACGCCGAAGCAGCCGGTAATATTCCTGTTTGTGTTCAATAATATATTTGCTCAAATATAAAACAGGAATGTCAAGCAATCCGTTTTGAACAAGATATAAAATATTGATGATGCGTCCGGTTCTACCGTTTCCATCATAGAAAGGATGTATCGCTTCAAATTGGTAGTGAATTAAGGCAAGTTTCACTAACGGATCAAGCGATTCGTTGATATGGATAAATTTTTCTAGATCATGCAGTTTGTCGCGAAGAATTTTTTCTCCCTCCGGTGGAGTAAAAATTACTTTCCCTGTTTGTGCATTGCCAATAATTGTGCCTGGTGTTTTTCTAATCCCCGCTTTATTTTCTTTAATGGTTTGTACAATGTTAATGAAAAGATTAGAGGTGAGCAGTGGCTTTTTTTTGAGCGATTCATAGCCAGCCCATAGTGCCTGCCTGTACCGCAACACTTCTTTTGTCGGAGAATCTGCCTGCCTTGAATTTGTTGCAATTGCTTTAAACAATGCATCGTTCGTGGTAAAAATATTTTCAATCTCAGAACTTGCCTTAGCTTCTTGTAGCACCAGCGTATTTACCAACATTGCTTGATTAGGAATGGTTTGACCTATTCCCTTTAATTCTGCAACCGCACGATTGGCAGTAATCGCTTTCTTCAAAATCTTTTTTGAGTCAAGGTCTGCAAGTTTTGGAGGAAGCGGCGCAAGCGAATTGAATGGCTTATTTGGATTAAAACTCATTGTTTCTTATTCCAATTAGAGAATTACAAAACTTCGGGAGTTTACTGTTGGCTTTAAAGTAGAAAAAAAATGAGGGTGAAACAAGAAAAGCACTTAAAATCCAATTTTTCGTTTGGGGGGTTCGGGCAATGGATGCGGCGGTTCTAAAAGCCTCGTAATACGTCTCAGCACATCAACAATGGCAACTTCGTGAACATCAAGTCGCTTGGTTAATTTTTCTTCCAAATTCTTTAATTCTTTTGCAAGGTCGCTTCGCTCCGATAGGAATGACCGCATCTTCACGAACACCCGCACGACAAACACGCTCATTTGAATTGCCTGTTTGCTATTAAGAACATTTGCCGACATAATTGCGCCATGTTCAGTAAAAACATATGGCAATTTTCTTCTCCCACCGTGTTGCGAACTTGATGTCGCATTTTGCGACTTCAAGTTTGCAAATTCTTTTTTTGAGAGTTGAAACGCAAAATCTGGAGGAAATTTTTCGATATTGCGCTTCACTTGCTCATTCAATCTCTTTGTCGTAACACCATAAATTGATGCAAGATCAGAATCAAAAATTACTCTTTCTCCGCGAATTATAATAATCGAAGATTCTATGTTAATTGTTGCTTTAGAGATATGCTTAGAAGGCACTATTCGCCTCATGTTGTTATTCATAAGCGGTAATAAATTATACCAAAGTAGAAAAAAATAAGGGTGAAACAAGAATTCCCTCCATTGCATCTCGCTCACTTTCTCTCTATATTTTCGCATTCTAATTGACCTTTCCCAACTATTATTCAAGGAGCTTCTATGAAACGAACTATGTTGTTTCTCGCACTCATTCTTGTTTTTTCTATTTCCGAGGCACAATTAAAAAAACGCGTTGCCGTTTCCCGTTTTGAAGACCGCTCCGGCACCGGTTACAATCATCTTGGCGAAGGAGTTGCCGATATGCTTGTCACTGCGCTGGTAAAATCAGGAAAATTCTCCGTTCTTGAACGTCAGGAATTGGAAAAAGTATTAGGCGAACAAAAACTTGGCGAAAGCGGACTTGTTACGGCAGAAACCGCTCCAAAACTCGGAAAACTTCTTGGCGTGGAATTACTCGTGGTCGGCTCCATTTCAGAATTTGGAAAAAAAGAAAGTAAGGTCTCGGGAGGAATGTCATTCCTCAGCGGCGGTATAAAAACAACAACATCGCGCGCTGTCGTTGATGTTCGCTTGGTAAATACCATTACCGGTGAAATTGTTGCGGCAGAAAAATCGGAAGGAGATGAATCTACAACCGGCATTGCCGTTGATTATGAAGGGATCGACTTTAGCAATATGGATAGCTGGGATGATACAGACATTGGCAAAGCAACACGAGAAGCAGTTGACGGCGTGGTAGAAGTGATCGTAAAAAACATGGCAAGCATTCCATGGAGCGGAAAAATTTTGAAAATGAACAGAGACGGTACATTATTAATGAAACCCGGCTCCGAAGGAAACGTAAAGGTTGGAATGGAATTCGATGTATTCCGAGTCGGCGAGCCGATCAAAGATCCGGATACAGGACTTGATCTTGGCGCAGAAGAAACAAAGGTCGGTCACGTAAAAGTAATTGAAGATGCATTAAAAGGGAAAGCGGCAAAAGCGAAGATCACCGATGGAAAAGATATTCAAGCAACAGATGTTTTGCGAGAACCGAACTAAACTGCAATGCACAATTGACAATGGATAATGGTAACTATACAGCGTGATACATTGCCACACCTGCCCGCCGCTGTGCTTTGGCAGGCGGGGAGAACACAGAGAATTTTATGCGAAGCATACGCAAGGATACTTCTTATTGCTGGACTAGAAGTTCATAAAACATTGGACTACGGTTTGTTGGAATCTATTTATGAAGAAGCCATCTCTGTTGGAGAAAAGAACCAGATTGATGGAATTCGAAGAATTTAAAATTGAACATATTTAAAAATTTCTCTGTGTTCTCCCCGCCTGCCAACTAAAAAAAATATGGCGGGCAGGTGTGGCTTAAATTTTTTTGGTGGGTAGTTACGGATAATGAATAATGAAATTCCACTATAATAATTATCAACTATCCATTGTCAATTATCAATTCACATGAACGAAATCATTCTCCGCACAACAAATCTCGGAAAACATTACAAGAACCGCTGGGCTGCTCAGGATATTAATCTTGAAGTTCATCGCGGCGACGTGTTCGGATTTCTCGGACCAAATGGTGCGGGAAAAAGTACTTCCATTCGAATGATCCTTTCGCTTATCAAGCCGACGACCGGAACAGTAGAATTGTTTGGGCATGATCTTTTCAAACATCGGGAACGTGCTCTGCAAAATGTTTCGGGAATCGTTGAGAAGCCTGATTTCTATCTTTACCTCTCCGCATATCGCAACATGCAAATTGCCGGTTCGCTGACGCTCGGCAAAACTCCCGCAGATAAAAAAATTATGGAGACACTCAACATTGTTGGTCTTGCGGAACGAGCAATGGATAAAGTGAAAACGTATTCTCACGGAATGAAGCAGCGTCTCGGCATTGCACAGGCATTGTTGTGCGATCCGCAATTGATTATGCTGGATGAACCAACCAACGGTCTCGATCCCCAAGGAATGAAAGAGATACGAGAATTGATCACTCATCTGACAACAGAACGCGGCATCACTGTGTTTCTGTCATCGCATTTACTGAATGAAGTGGAACAGATCGCTACGCGGATGGCAATTATCAACAAAAGCAAAATGATTGTGCAAGGAAGTGTTGAAGAACTGTTGAAAGCAAATGCAAATAAATTTCTCTTCCACGTTGAACCGATTAAAAAAACGCTTGGCGTGCTGAGAAAAATTAAAACAGTTTCTGAAATAATTAAAAGTGATGAAGGAATTATCGCAAAGGTGAATCCAAACAATGTTCCTTCCGTCATCACTGAATTGGTAAAAGCTAAATGCAAAGTATTTTCCGTTCAACCAAAACATAGTCTGGAAGAATATTTTTTAGAAATTACCAATGAAAGTCAAAAATAAAAAAATATTGAACATCATGGTTTCGGATAATGTTAACTTTTGACTTAAGGACAGTTCTCAAAATCCAAAGGAATCGAGACTGTGTCAAAACTATTTTTTCAGCGTTAACATCCCCGAAATCTTTGAGATTTCGGGGATGTGTTTCCCAAAATTTGACTTTTGACACAAACTCAATCCCTTCGGGAGAATCTCGTATTTTCACTCTCTACCCTACGGTCTACGACTCGTAGAGGTCGTAGACCGTAGGGAAGAGAATGACATTGATGCGAAGCATGCCCGCCTGAATGCGTAGCGGGCAGGCATACGCATTAACTAATTTTGCCTATCCGAAGGATGCTTCGCACGGATCGTAGAGAGAACCGCCCTTAACACTTTTAACTTTTTCTTATGCTCAATCTTATCTACTGGGAACTTTTTAAGACTTACGCCAAATGGCGAACATATATCGGCTTTATTGCTGTCGCCGTTCTCATTCCCGTCATCATGTGGATTATGTGGATTGAGGGGGGGAAATTTATTCAATATCAATTGCGATCTATGCAGTCTGAATTTCTCATCACTGGAAACTTATTCAATGGCTGGGTCATCGCACAAGTTATTATGAACGGATTGTGGGTGCACGTTCCCGCACTTATCGCACTTGTTGCCGGCGACCAGCTTTCCGGTGAAGCGACGGCGGGAACATTTCGGCTGACGTTGATCCGTCCTGTTTCACGGACAAATATCTTGAACGCAAAATATATTGCAACGCTTATCTACACAACATCGCTCATAATCGCCATCGCTATACTTTCCATCGGTATCGGTTTATGGATCTTCGGAACAGGCGACCTTATCGCGCTCGATAAAGAAGGAATCGTTATTCTGCCGGAATCGAATTTGATCTTTCATTTTCTTTTTGCGTATGTGCTTGCAATGTGGTCGATGTTTGTTGTTGCTTCGCTCGCATTTTTTATATCCTCATTTGTCGAAAATGCAATCGGTCCAATCATCATTACTATGACGGTCATTGCCATTTTTTATATTATCACATTCCTTCCTGTTGATTCAGTTGAAGCAATAAAACCGTGGCTTTTTACTACGCATATGAACGTCTGGCAGCAAGCACTTCGCGATCCTTTTAACTGGGAGATCATCAGAAATTCTGTGCTTATATTAGGGGCATATAATATCGCTTTTTGGGGAGCTACATTATTCATTTTCAAACGCAAAGATATTTTATCATAACATTTTTTTCTGTGTGCCCTCGGTGGCAAAAAAAAAGGACAATATGAATATTTCTAAAACAATTTCCGAAATGAAAACAGGATTCCTTCCAACGTTTTGGGTCGCCAACACGTTGGAACTATTTGAACGGTTCGCTTTCTATGGATCGAAAGCCGTACTAACGGTCTATCTTGCAAACAGAGTCGGACTCGGCGTTCAAGCCGCCGGAACGCTTGCCGGATTATTTTCCGGATTGCTCTACTCCATGCCGATCATCGCCGGTGTGTTTGTTGACCGGTATGGATTCAAAAGAACGCTTGCTGCATGTTTTGCGTTTTTCACCATCGGATATTTTCTTATTGGTCTTGCAGGATTGGAATTCGGTCAAGCAATTGTTGAATCGATCGGAAAAACAACATACGTTGTTATTGTGTTGGTCTTGACTGCAATCGGCGGTTCACTTATTAAACCGTGCATTGTAGGAACGGTCGCAAAAACATCAAATGCCAATGTTCAATCACTCGGATATTCGATCTATTATACGCTTGTGAATATCGGCGGCGCGGTCGGACCGATTCTGGCGTTGCAAGTGCGCGAAGGTTTTGGAATTGAATACGTCTTGATTATGTCTTCGTTGACATCGTTTTTACTATTGCTTGGAACACTGTTCTTTTATAAAGAACCGCCAAAACATGCCAACTCAAAACCTCAGGCATCACTCAGAAAAGTTTTTGCGGATATGCTTACGGTGTTTAAGAACATCAAATTTATCTCGTTCCTTGTTATCTTCTCCGGTTTCTGGATTATGTTCTGGCAGATATTCTATTCTTTTCCATTCTACATCATCGAAGTTTTAAAGTTTCCACAGTTTGAAATTTTAGAAACGGTTGGCGCCTGGACCATCATTTTCGTCAGCATTCCAATTACGGCACTGATAAAAAAATGGAGTGCTATCACCGCAATGACACTCGGCTTTGCGATCGCCAGCAGTTCGTGGATACTAATGGCTGCTTCGCCAACAATCATGGCTGCGGTTATTGCAATGGTACTCTTCGCCATTGGCGAAGCAACACAAGCTCCCCGATTTTATGAATATGTTGCCTCATTGGCTCCAAAAGAACAAGTCGGTACGTATATGGGATTTGCATTTCTTCCTGTTGCCATTGGTTCGTTTGTTGCCGGACCGCTTTCGGGCTGGCTGGTAAAGACATATTTGCAGGATTCAATGAACCCAATGATGATGTGGGGAATTCTTGCTGCAATCGGATTCGGTTCAACGATCCTCATGATCCTCTACAACATTTTTATTGCAAAAAAATTGTAAAAGAAAATATTATGAAACGAATATTATTGTTCTTCAGTATCATTGCTGTCGTTGTTCGTACACCTGCAAACGCCCAGCAGCTCACTGCTGAAAAGATTCTGCAAAACGTAAAAGCGAATTTCGATGCAGTGAAAGATTACACGGCTATGCTCACAGGAAAAGTGGACATGGAACGGCTGAAAGCGCCGAAGATGAACGTGAAACTCTATTTTAAGCAACCGAACAAATTCAAAACGGAATCGAAAGGGACTTCGTTCCTTCCAAGGAATATTTTGGATCTCAATCCCGGCGATCTGCTGGCGAAATTTGATCCATCATTGATGGGAAAAGAAGATGTTGATGGAAAGATATTGTATAAAATCCGTCTTGTTACTAAACCTGAAAAAGGAAAACAAATCCGCGAAAGTTTTATTTGGGTAGATGAAAGCCGGTGGACCATAACGCGGTTAGAAGCGTTTCCCATGGAAGGACGAAAGATCGAAATA
>JANONI010000032.1:0-16074 GCA_031420755.1 Bacteroidota bacterium
AAATATTCAATATTCCGTAACGGTTGAAAGATTTCGCCATCCAAATAATTTTTCAGGTTTACTTTCTTTGAAATTCCGTCATTGAATTCTATTTCAAAACAAAATCCACTGACATATTTTGCATCTGTAATGTATCGCATAGGGCATCTAAAAACTAAAAGTAAATGAAAAATTTTACCACTGAGAAACTAAGACCATTAAGAAACACTAAGAATTTTGGTTTTCTTAGTGAAGCTAAGTGTCCTGAGTGACTTAGTGGTGAGTTTTTAGAGGTGCCCATAATACATTGTAATGACAATCTAAAGAATCGACTGAGTTCAGGCAAAAACTTATTCCATTTTTATTGCATCTTACCTAATTTGGGAATGAGTTGCAACTTGCAAACCTTCTTGTAAAAAAAAGGCGGCAGAATTTCACCGCCTTCATTGTCAATTGTCCACTATCAATTGAACGTTACTTATCATCCATCACTTCAAAATCGGCATTTTCAACTTTCTTTCCGCCGTCCGTATTTCCGCCGCCGGAAGATTGCTGCTGTTGTTGCTGCTGTGCTCCAGCATCGGCGCCGGGCTGAGGACCTGCTGTTTTTGCCGCTTCGTACATTTTTGTTGAAGCATCATTCCAGATTTTATTCAATTCATCCATCTTTTCTTTGATGCCGGAATTTGCTTTGATCGCTTCTTCAAGAGCTTTCGCAGCTGCTTCAATCTTTTCCTTTGTCTCTGCATCCATCTTGTCACTGAGATCAGTCAATTGTTTGCGTGTTGAGAAGACAAGAGAATCTGCCTGATTCTTCAACTCGATCTCTTCTTTCTTCTTCGCATCGTCTGCTGCATGTGCTTGCGCATCTTTTTTCATTTTCTCAACTTCTTCTTTGCTCAATCCGGAAGAAGAAGTGATACGGATATTCTGTTCTTTACCTGTCGCTTTATCTTTTGCGGAAACGGAAAGAATTCCATTCGCATCAATATCAAGTGATACTTCAATTTGCGGAACACCGCGCTGGGCAGGCGGAATTCCATCAAGATGAAATTTTCCAAGCGATCTATTATCAACTGCCAGCGGACGTTCGCCCTGCAGAATATGAATCTCAACGGATGTTTGGCTATCAGCCGCTGTACTAAATGTCTCACTTTTCTTTGTTGGAATAGTTGTGTTTGCTTCAATCAGTCTTGTCAATACTCCGCCGAGCGTTTCAATTCCAAGCGAGAGCGGTGTAACATCGAGCAGCAGAACATCGGTAACATCACCGGCAAGAACACCGCCTTGAATCGCTGCGCCAATAGCAACAACTTCATCAGGGTTCACACCTTTGTGTCCTTCTTTTCCGAAAAACTTTTTCACTAATTCTTGTACTGCCGGCATTCGTGTCATACCACCGACAAGAATAATTTCATCGATTTGACTGATGTTGTATCCGGAATCTTTGATCGCTTTCTCTGTTGGAGTCAAGCAGCGTTTTAACAGATCGTCAACCAATTGTTCAAACTTTGATCGGGCTAACGTTAGTGTAAAGTGTTTCGGTCCATCCTGTGTTGCCGTGATGAACGGAAGATTGATCTCCGTTTGCATGGAAGAAGATAATTCGATCTTCGCTTTTTCGGCAGCTTCGCGCAATCGTTGAAGTGCCATTGCATCTTTTAACAGATCAACTCCTTCTTGCTTCTTAAATTCTTCCGCGAAGTACTCTACCAATCGTTGATCGAAGTTATCGCCGCCAAGGTGCGTATCACCATTCGTCGATTTCACTTCAAACACGCCATCCCCAAGATCGAGAACGGAAATATCAAACGTTCCACCGCCAAGATCGAACACGGCAACTTTAGAATTTTTATGTTTTTTATCAAGACCGTACGCAAGAGCAGCAGCGGTCGGTTCATTTACTATACGACGGACAATCAATCCGGCAATCTCACCAGCTTCTTTCGTTGCTTGTCTCTGAGCATCGTTAAAATATGCAGGAACGGTGATTACCGCTTCGGTTACTTTTTGTCCGAGATAATCTTCTGCAGTCTGTTTCATTTTTTGAAGGATCATCGCAGAAATTTCCGGCGGCGAATAGATACGATCACCGATCTTCACTCGCGTAGTATTATTATCTCCTGTAACAACTTCGTACGGAACAAGTTTCATTTCTTCGTTCACTTCGTTCATAAATCGTCCCATAAATCGTTTGATCGAGTACACAGTGTTCTTCGAATTCGTCACTCCTTGACGTTTTGCAGATTGACCAACAAGACGTTCACCATTTTTAGCAAACGCAACGATTGAAGGTGTTGTGCGTCCGCCTTCAGAATTTGCAATCACTACCGGTTCATTCCCTTCCATAACGGCAACAACGGAGTTCGTTGTTCCGAGATCAATTCCAATAATTTTTCCAGCCATATAATTATTCCTTTTTTAATATTGTAGTTTGAGAGTTTTTTGTTTATCTATTCTACAAGCATCGTGCCATAGAAAATGGTGCGTTTTTACTTTGTTTTTTGGAAAATGAAAAACCGTTTCGTCTTCGTCAATGCCAGCGTGTCAGGTTTTTAGTTCATTTTCTGTTAACTACCGCTTAAATGTCACACTGAAAATTATATTCTTTTCTTGTCGACGACAAGTCTTAGACTTGACAAACGGTGTGAGGATTCGTTACTTTTCAAAAAAAGTGTTTCAAGTTTCAGGATTTACGTCTTGAAACCTGAGCCCAAAATTATGATCGGTAAAAATGAAATATTGAACGAACTGAACACCAAAATATTTGGAAAAAATATTTTTTCGTTCGATACACTCAATTCAACAAACACATTCGCAAAATCGTTATCGAAAGAAGAAGTGCCGCATGGAACATTAATTATTGCAGAAGAACAAACTGCTGGACGCGGTCGATTACAACGAAATTGGGTTTCTCCAGCAGGAAAGAATTTACTCTTTTCAATTATTCTCTATCCTGATTTTGGAATTGAAAAAATTTCGCTTCTTCCGTTTGCCGGATCGCTTGCCATTGCCGATGCAATTGAAACAATCACAGGACTATCTTCAACGTGCAAATGGCCGAATGACGTTCTCATCAACGGGAAAAAAGTGTGCGGAATGCTTCTTGAATCTTCAATCGGAAATTCAGTTCAGGGAAAGATCGTGCTCGGTATTGGTCTTAATGTGAATCAGGAAGAATTCTCTGAAGAATTGAAATTTAAAGCATCATCATTGCAAATAGAAAGTGGAATCGTTATTAATAGAGTAACGCTGTTGCAGAAAATTCTTGAAGAGTTGGAAAATCGTTACGAACAATTGTCTCATTTTCCTGCGCAACAATTATTAAATGATTGGAGAATGAAAGCCTTGCTTTTCGGGAAAAAGATCACTGTATTAGAAAGCGAATTCAGTTTCACTGCAACGGCAATTGATGTTAATGAGGATGGAAGTCTTATCATAGAAACAGAAGATGGAAAGAAGAAAAAAATTTTTGCCGGAGATGTACGTTTAGCATATAACTGATTAAGAACAAACCACGAAGACACTAAGTTCACTTAGAAACACTAAAAGAAGAATAGTATGTCAACTCAAAAAACTGTTAACGATTTAGCATACAAATGTGAAAACATAATTAAGCATATTGCACCATTAATTATTAATGAATTTTCAAAACTCACTCAAGAATAATATTCATATACTTCTTAGTGTCCTTAGTGTCTCCGCCAAAAAGCGCGGTGGACAAGTTAGTGGTAAAAAAACAACGGAGAGATACATGATCCTCGCAATAGATATCGGCAACACGCATACTGTTATTGGAATATACAACGGCACTAAACTGCTCGGAGATTGGCGCGTAACAAGTTTCGTTACACGAACAGAAGATGAGTTTGGCGCGCTTGTTAAACAATTCTGCGACGACGCAAAAATATCACTGAAGAAAATCTCCAGCATCGGAATTGCATCGGTCGTTCCAAGTCTCACCGATGCTTGTGTGAAGATGTCCCGTAAATATTTTTCTTTAGAACCGATCGTCATATCATCGGATATTGACATAGGAATAAAAATATTATATGACGATCCCAGTGCAGTTGGAGCAGACCGACTGTGTAATGCTGTTGCGGGTTTCGTAAAATATAAAGGACCGCTCGTTATTGTTGATTTTGGGACTGCGACAACATTCGATGTGATTTCAAAGAACGGCGAATATCTTGGCGGCGTGATCACCGCAGGAATTGAAACCGCTGCCGGGGAACTTCATCGGCGTGCAGCTAAACTTCCGAAGATCGATCTGAAATTTCCCGACAAAGTCATCGGCACAAATACGGTTGCAAGTATGCAATCAGGAATTTTATACGGCGCGTTGGATTCAATGGAAACAATGATCCGTCGCATCTCAAAAGAATTGGATGATTATCCGACCGTAATTGCGACCGGCGGTTTCTCCGAAACAATGAAGAAACAATCGAAAGTGATCACCAAGCATGAACCAACGTTAGTGCTTGAAGGAATTCGATTGATCGTTGAAAGAATGGAAAAGAAAAATAAAAAGAAGAAATAAATGATTTGACATCCGCAAAACCATCTAAAATAAAAATCCCGAAGATATTATTCTTAGGGATTTTTATTTTAACAAACCGCGATTTTTCTATTACTTTGATCCGAAGATTGCTACCGACATTTGAGCAAATTGAACTAACTCATTAAAGAAAATTCCAAAATACAATGTCGGAACAAGCAGCGACAATAAAAGAATTTTTTGTGCTAATGGATATTCGATTATAGGGGCAGTCTGATCAATTCCATCACGCAAGAACATATTGCGAATGATTCGGACATAATAATAAAGCGAGATTACGCTGTTTAGCGCTCCGATAATTGCAATGGCGATCATCTCGGCATTGATAAGTGAAAGGAAGATCATCCACTTCCCGATGAAACCGGCGGTCGGCGGAAGCCCTGTTAATGAGATAAGGAACACTGCAAGCGCAACAGTAAGAAACGGATTCCGTCTGCCAAGCCCTTTGTAGTCATCAATATTCTCGCTGCCGATCTTGTTTGCGATCAGTAACACAACATAGAATGCTCCGAGATTCATAAAGAGATAGACCACGAAGTAGATCATCACTGCGGCGAATCCATCATTGCTCAACACCACCAAACCGAGAAGCATATATCCTGCTTGCGCGATACTGGAATATGCGAGAAGTCGTTTTAGATTTTTCTGCCAAAGCGCAACAAGATTTCCCAAGGTCATTGTTAGAACGGCGAGAATCATCAGCGCATGTTGAATATGAACTCCGTTGATGAGTGTCCACGTTCCTGCAGGGAGATTCATCACCGAAGAATCAATGAACATCACTTTGAACGCTCGCATCATCATCGCAAATCCGGCTGCTTTGGATGCAACGGAAAGATACGCTGTGATCGTGAGCGGCGCACCTTCATACACATCAGGCGTCCAGAAATGGAACGGAACTGCAGAAATTTTATAACCGAATCCGACAAGAATAAAAATTGATGCAACGATCAACGCCAATCCGTTTGCACTTCCCTGCACCAATACTTGATTGACTCCGGCGATGTCCAGCGTTCCTGTTAATCCGTAAATGATCGAAATTCCATACAGCATCACGCCGGAAGAGAATGCGCCGTAGAGCAGATATTTTAATGATGCTTCGGAAGAATCTTTTGCTTTTCGTGTGAAGCCCGATGCGATATACGATGTGAGCGATGAAAGTTCGAGTGTCAGATACATCAAAATAAGATTTGATGAGCCGACCATGAACATCATACCGACACACATTGCGAGAACAAGAAAATAATATTCTCCGATCGTCTTTTGTTCGGCATTTATTTCATCGGAGAATCGAGACATCAACACAATGACGATTGTTGAAAGTACGATCACAATCTTGAAGAATGTCGCAAACGGATCGACACTTAACATTCCGCTGAATACAGAAACATTAACACCAAAACTTGACGTCAATGAATAAAACGCTGCGAAAAGTCCGACAAGCGAAAGGATCGTCAACAACTGCGAACTTTTTCTTGAGATCAAATGAGCAAGAAGAACAACACAGAGCGTTGCCGTAACGATCAACTCTGGAACAATGTGCGATAGATTATTTAGTATAGTTTCAAGCATAGATTTATTTTATTAAGCTCAAACGTTATCAATATCTTCAACAATTTATAAACTTATTTATTTTGATAACGAATCAGAATTTCTCTACAAAAATGAATTAATTACCAAAACTAACTGTTGAATTCATCTTCACAAAATCAACAAGCGCATTCGCCGATGTATTCATCACATCCAACATCAAGTTCGGATAGATACCGAGTATGATCACGATAATTGCAAGCGGAATGAGCATTGCAAGTTCGCGAGAATTGATATCGGTTAAGTTATTCCATTTTTCAGGAAGCGTTCCTAAGAATACTCGCTGCAATGTCCACAGCATATAGCCTGCCGTTAACACGATTCCAAATGCAGAAGCGATTGTTAACCAGCGAAATGTTTGGAACGCACCAAGGAATGAAAATGCTTCTGAAATAAATCCACTAAGTCCGGGCAAACCGATTGCAGCAAAAAACGCAATTACCATTACGCCGGAATAGTTCGGCATCTTATTCATCAACCCGCCAAAATCGTCAAGTCCGCGCGTATGTGTGCGGTCGTAAATTACGCCGACAATCAAGAAGAGCATTGCAGTGATCGTTCCGTGATTAAACATTTGCAGCATTCCACCGAGCATCCCTTGCGTGTTCATCGCTGCAATTCCGAGTATCACAATTCCCATATGACTGACGGACGAATACGCGATCAATTTCTTAAAATCTTTTTGTGCCATCGCACATAATGCGCCGTAGATAATATTAATGAATCCAAGAAATGCGAGTGGGTAAGCAAAATACATTGCAGCATCGGGAAACATTGGAAAGGCAATTCGTAATAATCCGTACGTTCCCATCTTCAATAACACACCGGCAAGAATAACGCTGATCGCCGTTGGCGCTTCAACGTGTGCATCGGGAAGCCAAGTATGGAACGGGAATATTGGAACTTTGATCGCGAATCCGATGAAGATTGCAATGTATGCAATGTATCGCCAGCTTGTTGAAACTCCGGCAAGTAATGAATTCGGATCGTAATTTGCCGGATTCATCATTGCAAGCATGTTGAATGTATGAATCTTTTCTCCCGAAGCCGGATCGATAATTGAAACACTGAAATAGAGAGCCAACATTGCAAGCAGAAGAAGAACTGAACCGAACAATGTATAGAGGAAGAACTTGATCGCTGCATATTCTCTTCGCGGTCCGCCCCACACACCAATAAGAAAATACATCGGCAGCAGCATGATTTCCCAGAAAATATAGAAAAGGAAAAAATCGAGCGAAACAAAAACACCCATCATACCGGTATCAAGCAGAAGGAGCAATGCAAAATATCCTTTGACCGATTTTTCAATGTTCCATGATGAGACAACGGCAATGCACGAAATGATCGCCGTTAAAAAGACCATCGGCATACTGATTCCGTCAATTCCTAAATAATAATCTATCTTGATCGAGCCGAACCAACCGGTGCTTTTTACATTGATCCAGTTGAACAGTTCCGAGAACTGCATTGTGCTTGCATCATACACGCCGGGAAGCGACCGATCGAATTTAGCGAATACCATGAACGCAAGAACAACTTGCGCCACGGTAAAGAAAAGCGATGTCCATCGAACCGCAGATTTTTGTTCTTTCGGAAGAAGCAGAACAATGATCATTCCGAGAACAGGAAGAAAGGTAAGCCACGTGAGGACGCCGATATTGAGAATTTTAAGTTCCATAGTTATTTCATTTAATAGTTAGCAATTATTTGCACCGCAGAGAACACAGAGTCCGCAGAGTTATTCATTAAAATTATTTACAAACCGTTTCAGTCCTTTGATAAGAATGATTGAGTTAAAATTAATTAAAAGTCCTACGCGCATATCGGCAATTTTTAAATATGTAATAATTTGTGCCTCGTGAATCGGCAAAAACTTTTTCCACCGATTTTAACTCAACAATCAATTGCTGATCTACAAGAACATCTATTCGAAAACCACAATCAAGATTTACTTCTTTGTACTTTACCGAAACCGGTTTTTGTCGTTCAAAAGGTATTCCTGTTTTTGAAAGTTCATAACATAAACATTCTTCATAAACAGATTCTAGTAAACCCGGTCCAAGATTCCGGTGAATTTCAATACACAAACCTATTACTTTTTCAGAGAGTTGATTTACCATCATTCCAAACTCCTCCGCGAACTCTGTGCACTCTGCGGTAAAACCATTAGCCAATGTAAAACATCATCAACGCCATCATCCCAACGATTGCAAAGATGATGTACGTTTGAACTTTTCCGGTTTGCACTGTCCGCAAAAATCTTCCTGAAATTCCTGCGGAAAAAGCTGTAAAATTGACCAGACCATCAACAACAATTGAATCGAACTTATTGCTTATCACCGCAAAAATTTTTGTAACAGACCCAGCTCCGTTCACAATGCCATCAATAATCGCACCATCGAACCACGCAAGTATTCGCGCAATTCCCATTGTTGCAGCAACAAATGTTGCATCATACAATTCATCAAAATACCATTTACGATACAGGAATGTATGAAGCGGTTTGAGCGTTCGTTCGAACGCGTCGGCAGAAATCTTTTTCCAATAATATGTTATGAATGCAAGAAGTATCCCGATGCCTGCAACACTAACTGAAAGAATCATTGCAAGATTATGCTGATGATGAATTTCTTCCACAAATTCTTTCGTCGGCGTTGATGCAACTGCCGCGGGAACAACAACGATTGGATAGCTCATTTTCTCGAAGAACCATCCGTGACTTGCTGAAATTGGATTGAGCGAGAAGAAGAAAAAGAATGATAGCCCTGCCAGAATCATTAATGGAATTGTCATCACGCGCGGTGATTCATGAATATGATCAAAGCGTTCTTTATTCTGATGCTCTCCAAAAAATGCAAGAATCAACATTCGGAACATGTAGAACGCCGTTAAACCTGCAACTAAAAATCCAATGATCGGAATAAGTGAATGTCCGGTAAAATGTGAGAACGCCAATGTGCCCGCAAGAATTTCATCTTTACTTAAAAATCCTGAGGTTAACGGAACACCGGAAATTGCAAGAGTGAAAATCAAAATTGTCCAAAATGTAACCGGCATTTTTGATTTCAGTCCTCCCATAAAACGAATATCTTGCGCATCCGTATGATGATCGTGTTGATGATGAAGCGCGTGATGCATTGCATAAATTATCGAACCCGATGCAAGAAATAATCCCGCTTTGAACGCAGCGTGTGTTACCAAGTGCATAACACCGGCAGTATAGGCACCAACGCCAAGCCCCATCACCATATAACCTAATTGACTGACCGTTGAATATGCGAGAATTTTTTTAATATCATTTTGAACTATTGCGATCGTTGCCGCAATAAATGCCGTGATCGCACCAAAATATGCAATCACTAACAGCGCATCGGCAGTGAGCATTGGAAATGTTCGCGCAACAAGATAGACTCCCGCCGCAACCATTGTTGCTGCGTGGATCAACGCGCTGACAGGCGTAGGACCTTCCATTGCATCAGGAAGCCAAACGTGTAACGGGAATTGTGCAGATTTTCCAACCGCACCGCAGAAGATCAACAGACCTGCGGCGGTGAGCCAATTGGTTGAATCAAAAGGAATGTTGCCGCTGCCGATCTCCGAAAATATTCCGGTGAATGTAAGTGTAGAAAATTGCATCCACACGATCATAATGCCGATGAAAAATCCTAAATCGCCGACACGATTAACAATGAATGCTTTTTTCGCTGCATCGGATGCAGATTTTTTTTCATACCAATGTCCGATGAGCAGATAGGAACTTAATCCGACCAATTCCCAAAAGACGTACATCAATAAATAATTATTGGTAACGACAATACCAAGCATGGAAAAAGTAAAAATTCCGAGATTCGCATAGTACCGCGAGAAACGAATATCCCCTTTCATATATGCAAGTGAAAATAAATGCACAAGAAAACTGATCAGCGTTACGACTACAAGCATCACCGCCGTAAGATTGTCCACCATAATACCGATATCGATCTTCAATGGAACATTATTAACGACCGCGTGAAAATCGATCCATGTGAAAGTAACATCCCATACTTTTTCTTCGGAGAACATTTTGCTGATAAAAAGATATAATGCTAAAAGAAGATCTGCACTAAGAAATGCTGTGCCGACAATACCGCTTTTTTCGATGAAGCGTTTACCAAAAAAGATCAGCACAAGAAAGCTGATGAACGGAAGAAAAAGAATTGCGAGAGATATAATAAGTTCAGGTATCATTAGTCTTTTAAGATTGATATTTCGTCAACGTTGACAGTGTTAAACCGTTTATAAATATTCAGTACAATTGCCAGAGCAACCGCCGCTTCTGCAGCCGCAAGAATGATGACAAAGATCGCAGCCATTTGTCCTTCAATATTCATTCCGCCGTAGCGTGAGAAGGCAAGAAAATTGATGTTGGCTGAATTCAAGATCAATTCAACTCCCATCAATACCATGATCGCGTTCCTGCGCGTGATCACCGCAAAGAGCCCAAGCGAAAAAAGAATTGCGCTGATCATTAAAAAGTGTGTGAGTGTTATAGTCATAAAATTTAAGTTCCTAATCTCTAAGTTTTTACATCCCCCTTGCCCCCTTCGCCTTTGCGCTCAAATCCACCGCCTTAAGGGGGAATATTTTCTTTTACATCATTGTCAATTATCAATTATCCATTATCAATTGTTTTTTCTCTGCGTGCCATCATTGCTGCACCAACAACTGCAACTAACAATACAACAGATGCAATTTCAAATGGAAGAACATGTGTCGTGATCAATGCATTTCCAATTTCAGTTGTCGTTGTGGTATGAACCAATTCTCCGGTCTGCTTGCTCACAAACCAATCGCTTGTCCAGAAAATTCCGCCCAGCATTCCTGCGAGAAGTGCAATAACAATGGTTGCAGGAATGACATTCATCGTGCCGGATTGTATGTCGATCGTTACGGTATTTGTTGTTAGCATTACGCCGAATAACAACAGCACTAAAATTCCACCGACATACACAAGCAATTGTGTGATCGCAAGAAAATCGGCATTCAACAACACGTAAATTCCCGCAACGCCAAAAAATGTAAACAACAGTGCAAATGCCGAATAGACAATGTTCTTCGAAAACACAACAACCATCGCCGATCCAACGGTAACAACTGCAAAAAAATAAAAAATAATTTCGTATAGATTCATAATGGTATTCTCAATGCTATTCCGCTTTTGGCGGTGTTTGTAAATCTTTGTTTTCCGGTTGCGATGCAGCAGCGGGTGATGCTGGAGCTGGAGCCGGTGTTGGAACTGAAGCAGATGGAGCTTGAGCAGCGGCAACCGCTTTTGCAGCAGCGGCCTGTGCGGCGGCGGCAGCTTTTTTTGCAGCCTGTTCTTCGTCGTTTTGTTTTACTTTCCCTTTTGCAATTTCAATTTCCATCGGTGTCATTGTTCCAAAATTATAGATCAAATTATTGCGATCGTATTCGGAGAACTCATACACATCGGTCATTTTTAAACATTCTGTCGGACACGGATAAACACACAATCCGCAGTAACAGCATTTTGCAATATCAATATCGAACTTCGTTACATAGATTCTTTTTTTCTGTCCGGTGGAAGTTTCACCGAGATTTTCTGTCGGCGGCGCTTTCATCACCTCAATTTCAATACAATCAACGGGGCATGCTTTCGCACAGAGTTCGCAGCCGATACAATCATCGAAGTTCATAAACAACCGATTGCGAACCCGATCCGGCATCGATTTTTTTTCCATCGGATATTGCAGCGTAACAACGGGCGCAAACATCTGCCGCATTGTTACACTCATTCCAATTCCTACGGAACGAAATGTTTTATATATATCGGAGAAATAATTTGTAAATGCAGTCATAAATTTTTGAAGTTAAATATTATTTTTAACATCCCCCGTACCCCTCTACGAGGTCGTTGACCCTTCGCCTTTGCACACTTGCCATCGCTGCAAGTCCCGAGGGGATGCCTTCGGCAGAGGATAGCTATAACACTAAAATGAAACCAATTACGATAATGCAGAATAATGCAAACGGCGTTAAGACCTTCCACGAAACATACATTAATTGGTCAACGCGCATTCGGGGAAGCGTCCATCGAAGCCAAATATTCAGGCAGACGAACAACATTCCTTTTGTAACAAACCAGAATGTTCCCCATAGCGGACCGCTCATCAATTCGCCGAACGGGCTTGCCCATCCGCCAAAGAATAGAACCACCGCAATAGCAGAGACCAAAAATAAATTTGCATATTCAGCGAGATAAAAAATTGCAAATTTCATTCCGCTGTATTCCGTATTGTATCCCTGCACCAATTCCGATTCCGCTTCGGGAATATCGAATGGTGTTCTATTAATTTCCGCCATTGATGAAACAAGATAGATGACGAATAATACTACGATAAACGGAATCAACGCTAGCTTTTGACCGATTGGCAATGTTCCGCCAAAGATTATCCATTCATGCATTCCGCCGCTTTGCAGAGACGTCATCGTCTGCAAATTCATTGTTCCGGAAATCATTACTACGCCAAGAATTGCGAGTGCCGCAGGAATTTCATAACTCACAATTTGAGCTGCCGAACGAAGCGCGCCGAACAACGACCATTTGTTATTCGAAGACCAACCCGCCATTAAAATCCCAACAACCACAAGCGATGAAACTGCAACGAGATAAAATATTCCGAGATCGAGTTCGCTTCCGGCATACGCACTGCTGAACGGTAAGACGGCAAACGAAGCGTACGTTCCGACAAAGACAAGATACGGCGCAAGAATAAAAAGCGGTTTATCTGCAGCTGTTGGAATGATATCTTCTTTTTGAAGAAGTTTTAGAATATCTGCGAACGGTTGAAGCGTTCCGTGATATCCCGTTTGCATATATGCAAGACGGTTCTGCATGTGCGCGGACATTTTCATTTCAATGTAAATTGTTATCAGCGCGTATGGAAGAATAAATAAGAGCGGAACTGCTGCATTGAGCAGAGTAAGGAGAATTTGATTTTCTAACAACGGTTGAAATAAATCCATATTCATTTTATGTGTTTGTATCGATTGATAAAGCTACAGTTAGTAGTAAGGGAATTGATATTAACCAAATTCTTGTTTCGTTAATAATTCCGAACAAAAAATTTGCAATAATTATTACAGCAAGAAGTATTGTGATTTTTCTGGATACAAGCGTCATAGTGCGCCACTTCCAAACACCCAGCATCAACACCGCTATCAGAAAAATATTAATTACACTTTCTAGTTGAAAGCGCATAACATTAGCAATCAAATCATTGATGTTTGAAAATAAATAAAAATGATTTCCCAGTATTGTCTCATCGGGGAACAGCCGATATGACGGTAAACGATGAGCGTAATCTCTAAGAAAAAAAATAATTCCAGCTCCAACTCCTATCAATAAGAACGAAAAACCCATCTGACCCCACGAGATTTCTTTTTTACTCTTGAAAGAATCAATCATCATCCAGACTGGAATAAATAGCGCTGACTCACGATTAAAAATTCCGATGATAAACAATAAACCAAAAAAGGAAGATGGTAGCCGATATACAATGCCAAAAACAAGCGCACTAAAAATAACTAGATCGGAATAATCCCATGCATAGATATTAAAATTATCCTGCAGGAGTAAAAACAAAATTATAAAAAAGCCAAGATATTGAAACGCAATTCGTTCACTCTTTGATTGTTTAAGAAATGAGAAAAATACAACTATATTTGCAAGTGCAAGACTCATAATACAAAATATGTCAAACGATAAAACAATTGGTATTCCTGTTTCTTTTGAAATACTTTGAATAATTGTGCCAGCCAACACTCTATTCTTAAACGCAAATACAGAGGTAAGTCCATTTACCGGACCCAAACTACCTTCTAAAACAGCTATTATATGGCTTTTGTGAATGAGCCAAAGAATACGATATTCAAAAATTGCAACGATAAGACATATAGCAAAAATAATATATTTTCTTTGCACTGTACCGAATGATATCATTATCGATCCACTTCACCCAACACAATATCAATGCTCCCCATAATCGCAACAAGATCCGCAAGCATTGCACCTTTCGATATCTCGTTGATAACGCTTAAATTAACGAACGCCGGTGCGCGAGCTTTAATTCTGTACGGCGTTACACTCTCTTCCGCAATAATATAGAAGCCAAGTTCACCGCGCGGCGATTCAATTCGTGTGTAAATATCACCCGGTGTCGGACGAATGCGTTTGGGAATTGTCTTTTGAACATCACCTTCCGGAAGAGTTGCAAGTGCTTGTTCAATAATGAATACACTTTGTTCCATTTCACGCTGGCGAACCATGTGACGATTCCATACATCGCCAACCGTTCCAATCTCACCTTTTCCAACAACAACTTCCCAATCAAACTTATGATACAATGTGTACGGATCGTCTCGGCGAAGATCCCAATCAACTCCGCTTCCGCGCAGCATTGGACCGCTGCATGCATAATTGATCGCCAAATCTTTTGGAAGAACGCCGACATTTGCTGTACGCTTGATGAAAATTTCATTGTAATTCAGAAGATCATTCAAATCTTTTAAACTCTTTTTGAAATCAACGCAAAATTGTTTAGCGGTTTCCACAAAACCGGGCGGAAGATCGTGAGACAATCCGCCGACCCACATATAATTGTAGAGCAGACGTGCACCGCACGTATTTTCAAACATATCCAAAATTCGTTCGCGGTCGCGGAAACAATACAAGAACGGCGTAAACGCACCCATATCAATTCCAAATGTACCAATAGCGATAAGATGCGATGCGATACGCTGTAGTTCAGCCATGATAATGCGGATATAATGAACGCGGTCGGAAACCTCGATCTTCAACATCCGTTCCATTGCTACAACAAATGCCTGTTCATTCGTCATCGAAGCCGTATAGTCCATTCGATCAATGTATGGAATCACATGTTGATAATTCGTCATGTGCTCGCAGTGTTTTTCAAAACACCGATGGAGATATCCCATATGCGGAACAACATCAACGACAATTTCGCCATCGAGGACAACTTCAAGACGAAGCACACCGTGCGTTGACGGATGCTGCGGTCCCATATTCACAACCATTTCTTCCGTACGAAGCGATCTTCCGGTGCTTGTTCGTCCTTCCGATAATGGTGTAGGTGCTATTTCAAGTGTTGGTTCGCTCATTGTTATTATTTTTTTTGATCAGTCAATAGCGTTCCGTTCGCTTCAAGCGACCGGAACGCAAATACATTAATACGGTACTTTCATTCCATTATAAAATTCAGGTGTTTGATAATCCTTGCGCAACGGATATCCTTCCCAATCATCCGGCAGTAAAATTCTTCGCAGATCAGGATGCCCGACAAAATTAATTCCGTACAGATCGAATGCTTCGCGTTCGTGCCAGTTGGCAGTTTTCCAAACAGATTCTACCGATTGAACATTTGGTGTTTCAGTCGGAACTTCAACTTTCAAAACAATTTTATGTTTGAATGTCATTGAATAGAGATGATACACAACGCCAAGTTTTCCTTTATAATCCACACCGGATAAGCAGGAAAGATAATCGAATTGTAATCGCTCATCATTCTTTGCAAACGCCGCAACGTCATGAATTTTTTCGGGCTGGATTTTAATGGAAGGATCGAACACATTCTCAAGTTTCGCTTCGAGAACTGCATCGCCGCACTGGGTTTTGATCACATCGTAAATTTCTTGTGCTGTCATAGTTTTTTTGTAGGTGACCGTCACTTTCAAAAGTGACGGTCACCTAATTTAAGTTACACTGCTTTTTTCTTTGCCATACTTTCGTTGCGGATCTTTTCCTGCAACTTAATCAATCCTTCAATCAACGCTTCCGGACGCGGCGGACATCCCGGAACATATACATCCACCGGAATCACTCTGTCAACACCTTTTAATACATGATATCCATGTTCCCAATA
>JANONI010000033.1:0-5314 GCA_031420755.1 Bacteroidota bacterium
CTTAAGTTTGCTGTAATTAAGTAACTGATGTTACGCTCTACGAGTCGTAGACAAAACTTGAATTTTATGCGATTCATTCCCCTCTGAGCGTGGCTTTGTGTGGCAGTCACAAAGTGATGGAGACTGTGTCAAAAGTAAAAAATAGTTCTTTGAAAAAAGCAATTCCTCATTGTTGGTAGAATAAAATCATAGCGATGTTTCTGGTTTCATTATTTATGGCGTACGAAGATATTGAATGAGCGTACTAACACCCACGATGTTTATTGCACGACGCATATTGTAGGTGAGCATCATTAAAGCAATTTCACCTTTTACTTTGTTTATACCACGAAGCAACAGTGCACCATATCCCCATATTTTTTTGATGGTGCCAAAGATGTGTTCGATAATTGCTTTCCGCTTTTTGATGATCTCCGGCGTTTGTGCCAAGCGTTGTTTCAGTTTGTCAAGCACTCGCTCGTATTCCCAGCGATGGATATGGCGACCACGTTTTGATGGCGTGCACGAAGAAGAGACAGAACACTCTTTGCACGCAGTAGTACGATACAGGTATATCAAGCGTTGATCCTTTGTTTTATGTTTTGAAGTAAACCGATACATCGTTTCTCCTTGAGGACAACGATACGTGTCGGAGTTGATATCATACGTAAATTTGTCGGGATAATATTCTGGTGTCGGGGTGTTAGTTTTCTTGGACACTTTGTGCCCAGCAATTGGAACATAGGTGGTGATTTTATGGTCTTCACAATCTTTGAGATCAACACAGTCATCATATCCAGCATCGGCGCACACGGTAAGTTCATCAGTTTGTAACATCGTTTGTGCTTGTTGTGCAACAACGCTTAAATGATTATTGTCGGCAGCATCTTGAGTAAGTTCAAAGTCAACAATAAGAGAATGTTTTGCATCAACTGCTGTTTGCACACTGTAAGCAGGTTCAATACGGCGTTCATTTTTCATCAACCGGCAGTCAGGATCAGTCAGAGAAATATGTTTGTCATTGCTCTTTTCCAGAGTCTCTTTTGCATCTTTTAATTGTGACGCATACTGTTTCAACTCCGTAATTTTTTGTTGGAGAGATTCTTTGGTTACTGGTGGTTTTTCAGTGGTACTCTCACGCTGATCGTTTTCTTCTAATTGCGTGAGATAGTCGGTAATGGATTGGTTAACACGTTGAAGCGATTTATCAAGTTGTTCATGGGTCTTCACACGATCTCGGGCATTCGATGCGGTAAACTTTGTGCTGTCAATTGCCACTAACTCAGCGCCAAAGAGCGATGCTTTCTGACAGAGAAGAACAAATTGTTTGAATACCGAGCGGAGTGCATCAGCGTGGTGTTGACGAAATCGGCTGATAGTTTTGTGATCGGGGGAGAGTCGTTTCAGAAGCCACAGCACTTCAAGGTTCCGTGTGGATTCTCGTTCCAATAATCGGCTGGAGCGGATGCGATTGAGATAACCATATCCCGAAGGGATCCCATTGGGACAAATACAATTTGAGCAGGTCTTTCGGACTATACGGTGGGCGTCCAGTGGTGCTTGTAGATGCGTGCTTAAATTCCAGAGTAGCCATATCAAGAGTGTCAACAAATGCGTTAAGAAAATGTACGGGATTTTCAGCACTGATATAATCTTGAATTGCATCGGGAAACATGATTAGTTGTTCCCGTGCTGTGCCAGTGATATGATTCATAAACTACCTTGAACGTGTAAAGTGTTGTTTACTTTCTATTATAAGACGTACAAAATATCAAATAGTTCCAGAGTTTTGACACAGTCTCAGTCCCTTTGGGACATGCATACGCATTAACTAATTTTGAGAACTGCCCTTTAGTCTTAAAAAGGATACTTCTCTCTCTTCAGCTCATTCAGCATCACCGCCTCATCAAGATATTCCTTTAACAACTTCTTATTGCAGACTCCATTATTTTTCCATAAGAATTGTACGCAATAACTTCGGATGAGCTGTTTCAATTCCGTCAACTCCTAACTCTATCATTTCTTTCATACCATCCTCAGTATCAACACCCCACACGATGACTTTGTATTTGTGATGGTGCGCTTTTTCAACAAATGATTTCGTAATTGCCAAACGATGGATTTGTAAATATTCTGCTGTAGTTTCAAACACATTTTCAAAACGGGGACGAGTGCCGAACGTAAAGTTGAGCCACGGAATGTGGAATGCAAAAACATACACACGCGGAATATCGGGGGCAAGCCGTTGAAATGTTTTAATCACATCGGGGTAAAATGATTTGAGTAAAATTTGTTTTCGTTTCCCAGCCGCATCAACTTCATTGATTACTTTTTGTTCGATTCCTTCTAATTCGGATTTTATTTCTATGATAAGGAGCGTTGTAGAATCAAGAATGGAAAGAACTTCTTTCAATGTTGGGATTTTTTCACCGGAAAATTTTGGTGAAAACCAACTTCCGGCATCCAGATTTCGCATATCGTGTAAGGTTAACTCTGCAACATTTCCTGAGCCGTTTGTTGTTCGTTTCACATTGGAATCGTGTATAACAACCAATTGACTGTCGGCTGTTAGTCTCACATCAATTTCAATCGCGTCTGCGCGTTGATTCAATGCTTCTTTGAATGCAGCAATCGTATTTTCAGGAACATCAGCCGATGCACCGCGATGAGCGATGATAAGAGGGAATTGTTGTTGAGAAAAAAGGAGAGAGGTACAAACGAGTATGAAGAAAAACATCTTCATCTATTTACCGCTGTACTGCAGTGCTCGTTTAATCAGTTCTTCTACAGAGATTATTTTGCCATTCACGTCATTCAGTACGCCGCGTAACGATTGTTCTGCCTTTTCACGACTGAATCCAAGCGAAACAAGTGCGGTCAACGCTTCAGAGCGGATGGAAGCACCGGAATGTGGAAGATCGAAGATCTTTTCCGAACCTTCCAACTTTGCAACTTTGTCTCTTAATTCAAGTACCAACCGCTCAGCAGTTTTTTTGCCGACTCCCGGTATGGCAGTCAATGTTGAAATAGCACTTACGGAAATAGTTCGCGCAAGTTCATCGGGGCGAATTCCGGAAAGGATTGTTTGCGCCATTTTGGGTCCAATGCCCGACACACTGATCAGCATTTTGAACATCTCGCGTTCATGTTCGGTGGCAAATCCATACAACAACTGTGCGTCTTCACGGATGTGATGGTGGGTGAGAATGTAAACTTCTGAATTTATCTCTGACAATTGTTCGTACGTTGAAACAGAAATGTTGACAAAATATCCAATCCCGCTGACATCAACAATGATCTCGGTGGGAGATTTTTTTACCAATATTCCTTTAAGGTATGAGATCATAATGCTATTTAACTTTTATTACTCGTTGCGGATTTGCTGCTATAAACGATTTCCAGTTTTTACCAGCCCGCTCAACGAGTCGAGTCTTCGACCGATTTTTTGGCGGGATGCCAGACCGTGGTGCAGAGATCTTAAACGCGTGACACACTGCAATTGCCAGCGCATCGGTCGAATCGAAATGTTTCGGTGTTGATTTCAATTTCAACATCGACAATACCATATACTGTACTTGTTCTTTCGATGCGGCACCTTTTCCGGTGACAGCTTTTTTAACTTCTCGAGGAGAATATTCCGTTACCGGAATTTCGTAATTCACACTTGCCAGAATTGAAACGCCCCGTGCCTGCCCAATTTTAAGTGCCGATTGGACATTCTTTGAATAGAATGCTGTTTCAATTGCAAATTCATCCGGATGAAATCTATCAATAACTGAGCATAAAGTCGAGTAGATTTTTTTTAAACGCAGCGGCATTGAAACACCAGACTCATTTTTGATAACGCCTACATCGAGCAGGGAAAGGGTCTTTCCATTTCGTTCGATAACACCGTAACCGGCAATTAATGTACCGGGATCGACTCCGAGAATTATCATTGTTATTTAAGGTCTTTAATCTTTAATTGTGTTAAATTAACACCCGAAAAATCATTTTCATCTATTGAAAAAACGACATCAAAATTATCTGCTTTTTCTTTCACTTTGGATTGTAAATATCCAAGACCAAATCCTATACAGTCGAATGTTACACCCATTTTTTTGATCGTAAAACGCAAATGATCTTTTCCGACGATCCGCGACATTCCGATCATTTGAACTCCTTTTACCAGAAAGGTGGGGCGCATATTTTGAGGACCGAATGGGGCGAATTGTTTTAGTATGCGAAAATATTTCGGCGTCAATTCTGCAAGATCGATCTCTGTGTCGATGTGAATTACCGGAGTCAACAGATCTTCCGTCAGCATATTTTTTATGACAGCATTGAATGCGTTTCTGAATTCATCCACTCTATCAAGATCCACACTTAATCCTGCGGCATATTTATGACCGCCAAATTGCAGCAGTTTATCTTCTACCATTTTTAACGCTTGATGGATATTTACACCAGCAATACTGCGTGCAGAACCTTTAGCAACACCTTCAAGAGTTGTGAGCATTACTGCCGGACGATAATATTTTTCTACCATTCGAGAAGCTACAATTCCCACAACACCCGGATGCCATTGTTCCTGATGCATGACAATAGCACCGTCTCCGTTTTCTTTGAAATATTCTTCAGCCAATGCTTGGGCTTCTATGAAAACGCCTTCATCAATTTTTCTGCGTTTCAAATTTTCTTGTTCGAGCACCCGGGCAAACGAAATTGAATCAGTATAATTATCACTCACCAATAATTCAACAGCACGTTTAGCATCACCAAGACGACCGACGGCATTGATTCTGGGTGCCATGGCAAACACAATTTGTCCGGTTGCTATTGCGCCAATCTTCAATCCTGCGCTTTCAAGCAATGCGCGAATGCCAGGACGTGTGTTTGAATTGATACGATCAAGTCCAAGCCGTACGAATATTCTATTCTCATCAACAAGAGGAACGATATCAGCGGTTGTGGCAAGTGCAACGAAATCTACATATTTCTCAATATGTTCTTCGTGGCCAAGTGTGCGCGCAATCGCTTGAATAAATTTAAAGCCGACTCCTGTACCGCATAAACTTTTGAATGGATAGCGACAGTTTGGCTTTAGTGCATCGAGAATAGCAATTGCATTTGGAAGTTCATCTGTTGGTTCGTGATGATCGCAGATAAGAACATTTATTCCAAGTTGGTTTGCATACTCAACCTGTCCCAATGCGGTAATTCCGCAATCAATTGAAATAAGAAGTGTAACGCCTTCTTTCTTTGCAAACTCAACTCCGGATTGTGAAATTCCGTATCCTTCAGTTAATCGGTCTGGAATATAATATGTTACATCACAGCCGATCTCTTTGAAATA
>JANONI010000034.1:0-9101 GCA_031420755.1 Bacteroidota bacterium
GCAATCTTGCGCAAATCATATTCCAATAACTGTGTTAGGGCAACAAGGTTTTCCTGCACTATAATGTCTTCGCGAAACGCTTGCATGTTTTCCATTATTCCGCCATTAAGACGCAACGCAATAAGCAGTAATAAACCAAAGACTATCGTTGAAGAAATAAGATCTAATATAGTTTGCGATCCCATACGTTCCCTTTGTTAACGGAAATACCAATAACTAAATACAGACTGAAACTTAAGTGTATCCTGACGAAATTTAGGTTGTCCACCAACCACCGAATCTATCATAGTATAATCTACCATAGAAGAACTTGTTACAAAAACTGTAAGTCGTTTATTAAAAGTTTTTGCTGTCGTTACAGTAATTGTGGAAGGTGGAACCACATTGAGATAGTGTACTCTTATGGTAGTAAAAAAAATTGCAGAATTTGGTATCGTATCTATTCTGGTATAACCTTGATAATCATCAATATCATCATAAAGAGATGAATTAGTTTCCCCTGGATCTGGTCCAAAAGAACCTGGGGCAGTTAACGATGAGAATTGTGAACTGGTTAGAGTCGTATCTACAGTAGCTTCATCAAACGAAAGATCACTTGCGTATTCAAGTACTGATGTTCCTAACGAAGTTGCAGTAATCCTATATTCAGAAACATCTTTGGATGAATCCACTTCAAGCATAGTCCGGTTCACGGTAAGAATTAATCTTGACATCAACATCAACGCCAGAATTGTTAATAATGTTTGACCTAATCCCATTTTTTTTCCAGAATATTATAGCAAAAATTACACTATGGATGAATAACACTTTGTGACAGAATACACATTGGTGAAATGCACAACGACCATACCAAAAAAAAAATCGATGAAATATTGAACCATCTTCTGTATTGAAAAATTCGATTTTTTGACTTTTCTACAACATTCTACTCATCATCAACCGTAGACGATATCACTTCTTCCAAAGATGTCGACCCTTCCTTCATTCGTTCCATACCGGATCTGCGCAACGTCCACATTCCATCTTTCGATGCTTGGTCGCGTATTGCGTTCTCATCTACTTTTTCGCCGGCATTCAATACAATATTCTTGATCGCTTTAGTAAAGAACAACGCTTCGTGAATTGCCGCCCTGCCTTTATAACCACCGTTGCATTTATCACAACCAGCAGCTTTGTAAAATGTATGATTCTTCAGATCTTCTTCAGAAAATCCGAACTTTATCAGATCTTCCTTCTCACCATCATCAATTGGTGTTTTACAAATTTTACAGAGCGTTCGAATTAAACGTTGTGCAACAATAATATTAATGGCATACGCAATCAGGAATGGTTCAATTCCCATCTTATACAAACGAGCAACCGCACTCGGCGCATCGTTGGTATGAAGTGTAGAAAATACCAAGTGACCTGTGTTTGCAAGTTTAATGGCAGTTTCGGCGGTGATCTTATCCCGCATTTCACCAACAAGAACAATATCGGGATCATGACGAAGAATACCGCGGATCGATTGTTCAAACGTCATCTTCGGTCCAATCTTTAACTGACGCGCGCCTTTAATAATATATTCTACCGGTTCTTCAATCGTCAGAACGTTCACTGTCGGATCGATCACTTGATATAACGCCGCAATAAGCGTTGTAGATTTTCCGGAACCTGTTGGACCGGTCAAAATAATAATTCCCTGCGGTTTGTTAATTGCTTTATAAAATAGAGCTTTTGCCGGACCTTGCAAACCGAGTTTATTTAAATCCGTAATAACTTTACGATCATCAAGTACGCGGATAACAACACTTTCAAATTTATTTTTGAACTCGGTTGTTACAATCGGCATGATAGATACGCGGAATCGTAGTTGATGTCCGTCCACAACACGCTGAATGAATCCGTCCTGCGACATTTCACGCTCAAAACGATCTACATTTTTTGTTCGATCTTTCACTACAGCCATCACCGCCTCGGGCATCGTATTTTCCTGACAATGCCACACTTGAAGATTTCCATCCACACGCATTAAGAAATTGGTCTTTCTCCCTTCCGAGGCAACGATATGAACGTCGCTCACCCCGGATCGAACAGCTTCCACCAAACATCCTTCAAATAAATTTGCCAGGGCACTTTTATTAATTTCGGCATTCAACGCATCTTCATCAACATTTGCTTCTTCATCACCTGTCTCAACGCTGATATGATTATCTTCAAGCATCTTCAAAAATTCGTTCTGCGGAGGAATAACCAGCTCTATCAAATTTTGGATATCTTTAAGACGGCAATAGGTAACTTCGTATTTTTTAACATTAAAATTTCTGGAAATCAATGGAATATTTCTATCGGTGGGGTCTGCCGAAATGATAATTAATTTATCAGCCTGCTTCTCATCAAACCGTAGCGGAAGCATTTTTGTTTGCATCAGTAATTCTTTATTCCCTTCGGGAAGAGCATCGATAAATTTTCTGATAAAATCGATTCTTCCCTTTTCAATATTTTCATCGGCAATATAGATCTCTCGGAATGCATACAGATTCGCAACTTCTCTAAACACTGCATCGTGATCGGCACTGAATTCAGAAACGAGTATTTGTCCAAGATTACGACGCTCTTTTTTTGACGCTTCAGCTTCTTTAATGCGCAAAGATTTTTCTAACGTTTCGTAATCGATAATACCTTTCTTGAGAAGAGTATAACCGATCTTATCAGTAATATCTATATCTGCCATAAACTATTCCTTTTAGAGCGCGGGTGAAAATTTACTGTTAAAAATGATTGTCTTCAAATGTAAACCAAAAGGAACTCCTGAGTAACTCGAAAATGTGGCTAAAGCCATTTCTATTTTGAATATTATTTCCATCAGTCAGATAAATCTGACTGCAATAGATGAAAAAGAAATGAAAAAAATAAAAATTTTCCTGAAATTAGATCATCATGCATGCTCTTTGCTGCACACCTACAATCAAAAAGTAAAAAAGTTTAGCCAGCCGCTACCGGGTGCTTTGGGTTTGATCGTAGCAGTCTCAGAAGAAACAAGTGTTAACCCCGTCAACACAATCATGATGATCATCGATATCACTAATTGAATAAGGTCAATTGCATTTCGCATCCGATACCCTGTCTCTTTTTCATAATACTCTGCAAGCTGTAATGCGGTGGCTTTCACATTACCTGTTTCCGCGCCAGAATGAAACCGGGCTAACGCAGTTTTTGTAAATACTCCCGTTGCTTCAAACGCTTCAGTAATGCCCGATCCTTTCTCGATCATCATCGGCAACGCAATAGTTTTTATTTGATGCTCCATATATTTATTTCCGCACGCTTCCGATGCCATTTTAATTACTTCAATATTTTCACCGGATCCCGAATACAACGCATAGAACACTCTGCAAAAAATTTCAATACTTGTTTTATGCATCAAATCTCCGATAGCCGGAACTTTCCACATATACTTATCAATAAGAAATCTCCCTCGCACGGTTGTAGCAAATCGAGCAAATGCAATAGAAGGAATAATAATCATCAACATCAGCCAAATGATATTTTCCGTTATGAAATCGCTAAGCTTTAATGTTGCCGTTGTCATCGGCGGTAATTCCATTTTAAATTTTTGGAATAGTTTTGCTGTGGCGGGAAAAATATACGCAACATAATACCCTACGGCACCAAACAAAATAACTAATGTTACCACTGGCATAATAAGAGCACTTTTTAAATCCTTTTTAAATTGCGCATTGCGTTCTAAAAATTTTGCGGTGCTTTCAAATATCTCGCCCATATTTCCGCTCTTTGAGGCAAGACCGAGCATGTGCGCGGCAAATTTTCCAAGTGCTTTTTCATGTTTTTGAAATGCACGCTCACTGTCCTTTCCTTGTTTTAATTCCTGATTGATATCGCGGAGTGCTTCTCGAAGGGTTTTATTTTGAATATCGTTGATCAGCATCGTCATCATATCATTAAATGGCAATTTCTGTCTGATAAGGTCGGCACTAACACGTACAAATGAAACAACTTCCATTTCAGGAACTTTGCCTCCACCTTCAAATAATCGTTTTCGCACATACACAATGGTATATCCAATTTTGCCAAGTGCGTCAATAACTTCCTGTTTTGTAAATGCTTTCTGTTCGCCATCTACCGGTTTTTCGTTTCCCTTTTTTACGCGATAAATAAATGTTGCGCGGGCATGAATCCCGGAAACTTTAAACTTACGTTCGTGCGCCATCTGTTTAGCACGCTCTTTCGCAAGTTTCATACTATCAGCACTAATTACCCCCTGCACCGCTTTACCGCCGAACGATACTCCGTCAATTCGAAATTCTGGCATGGTGAACAATTTCCTTTCATTCAGAAATTAGTTGATCCCGAAAAGGTGATTATTTATTTAACCCTTCGAGGGTTTAATTTTTCAGAAGCCAACAAAATTGAAAACCATTGAGCACTCTAAGATAACAACCCTCGAAGGGTTTTTATTTTTTAACGATGGCAACTGCTTAAAGATACAATCACATCCACTTAAAATCAACTAATCTAAAATTAGAGAAATTTAGTTTGTTGACTCTTGTTCCCACGTAGGAGCGTGGGAACAAGGTACATCTCGTTACTACGCTCCAGCGTAGTAAGGAAAGACAGTTCCGCTGTTGCTAATGTTACGTGTTCTCAACAGTATAACTCTACGAGTCGTAGACTGTTGAACAACAAAGGTAAGTTAGTAACACAAAATACAAAAGCAGATACCAGTTCCCCTGATATCTGCTTTTGTATAATTAAACTACTGATATTACGTGTTTAATTGATTGTAGTCATCACTTGACCAATTGTTGTAACCGCACATTCAATTATCGGTCGTGTGCCATCATCTAATTGTATATTTCCGGTTCCTCTAAAAACAATTGTCTTTCCGTCTCCTGCAACAGAAGTAATGTCATAGCTTCCATTAGCATTCGAATCGGAGAACTGAGTTGTTACTAATTTCAACATTCCAGGTCCACCAGTCGTTAAGCCACTAAAAGAATATCCGCCGCCTCCCATAGAAACCGGTCTTCTGTAATATTGTTTTGCCTTTGAAGCAAGCAACAACAGATCGGTACGCAATGCATCGCGATTTGCACTCAATCCACTGTCCTTAAACATAACAATACTAACAGCAATTGCTATACCGACAATGATTACACCGAGTATAATTAAAAGAAGCTGTTGTTGTCCCATACATTAATTTAGATTGGGGTTTTTTACGATTTAAAAAAGAGGCGTTTCATATAATCGAAACGCCTCTTTTTACGTAAAACAATTTAATTCGGTAAAGTTGATACGCCTGTCCATCCGGCAGTAGATAATATATTTCCGGTCGGAGTTATTGTCATAAAAATTTGCGGATAGGAGCCATCTACATTTTGGGTTTTGCTGGTTCCAGTAAGAACAACAGCTGCTACTACTCCTGCAGTCGTAATACGATATATTCCGTTGTCATTGTTTGAGAATGCGGTAGAAACAAGCGATGCCAAACCTGGAGCATCCGCTGTTAAGAGAATATATGAATTTCCACCACCACCAAGTGAAACTGGTTTACGATAGTGCTGTTGTGCTTTTGCAGATAATTGCACGAGGTCATTAATAACCGCATCTTTGCTCGCGCTAATAGCGTTATCTTGGAACATTGTGATACCGACCGCAACGGCGATACCAACGATAATTACACCAAGAATGATGAGAAGCAATTGTTGTTGTCCCATAGTTTTAACCCTTTATATTGTTGTGTATGATGATTGTGAATTAGTTACTGTCTGTTACGTTTTAATACCTTATCTATATGTATAAGAGCATACATTATGCCAAATTTTAAATGCGATATTCTTGAAAAAAAACAACTTGTATTTAATACTGCGGTATTTTTTTCCGATGCGTGGTAAGTTTTACCACAAATTACAAACACATCAAGATTGGATAGTCGTTCTTAAAAATTTACCTTCGAGCGAAAACTCCTTCTTTAGGGCAGTTCCTCCAAAGGAGTCCTTCGGACAAAAATTAAGTTTTTTTTCGCCACGAAGACACAAAGGCACGAAGAAAACAAATAATAATGCGAAGCATCCTGCGGATAAACATTTTGCGGCTTCGCGTCTTTGCGGTGCGAAGGATCCTTTTTCTCTCGTTCCCAAGTTCCACTTGGGAACGCCCTCCTGGTGAAACTCAGTTTCACATAAATTACGTTCCCAAACAGAGTTTGGGAATAAGAGAAGATATCATCTGTAACTTTTACAAAGATACATTATAATTATTCAAAACGCCATAATATTTTTTATGCCGATTAACAAGCACACAATTTTTATTGCGGCGGATAGAATTTCATCATATTACGAAACGGAAGTTCTTTTTCAAATTCTATCAATTTCGCATGAACATCATGGAATGTTTCTTCATTCATTGCATAAAAGGAAACAATTGGTGAATCTGGTGTTATCAGCGTTCGTGAAAGCGACAGTTCAGCTATTTTTTTCCATCCTTCCGGGCGTTGGGGAAACCACGAATCATAAATTATTGCCAACGAAACATTATTCTTGGTTGCAAGAGTATTTATCCATTCAACATTCCCTTTTTGCTCTGCCCGTAATTGTTGAGCTTCGATTGAGGCTAAACCGACCAGATCAAGGATATAGTGATCGTTCTTATAAGAAACATATCCGATATCATTAACGGCAACAGGTCCCTTATAAAAATCGACAATGAATTTTCGCAAGTGATAGTGCTGTTCATAAATATTGTTTGATGCGTACGGTGTCGTTACGATTATTGAATTGTACTGCCCGCCAATAATTATATCGGCAATTACTACTACCGAGATGAAAATAATTTTTGAAGAAGAAAATATTTTCATTATGCTTTCACGAAATACTGACAATAGAGTCAAGAGAGTAAATATCCACATATATATTTCATATCGTGAATACCATCCAATCTGACCGAATGCAAGATGCAAGGCAATCGCTCCGCTTGCGCATGCGGTGAACAATCGCTCTCCTTTCGATGCATCGCGGTGTACAGAAAGAAGAGCAAATATCAACATCGGAATAACAAAAAGCGTTCCTCGAATAGTGCTTGCATTATTAAAAAAGCGAATAAGAGTATTTTGATCTGAAAAGAAATTATTTGTTTTCACAAGTACTGATGCCGGTACCGGGGATAAACCTAGCGAGACCAAAAAGAGTGAAAATCCTCCGAGAAGAATTCCTATTGCGAACAATGAAATGATTGCGTCTCGTTTGTATCCGCGGAAGAACAGATAAATAATTCCAGCTATTGCTATCGAAAGATTTTCATATCGAACCAGTGGAAGTAGAACAAAAGTGATAATAAAAAATAACGATGAATAAACACCCCGTTGTTCGTTCATCATGCCATAAAAAAAGAAAACAACGACCAATACTTGGAGTGAATGTTCCATTCCTGTAAAGATCAATCCAACAAGATTGCTTCCGGGAATAAGGATACACAATAAAACGGCGAGCAAAATATTTTTTGGCGCTTCATCCAATTCCACAAATAATAATTCAAATATTTTTGAAAGATAAAAAAGTGTCGCAAAGGAAGCGGCGACATTGATTAGCAACGGAATTAGCTGATGAAATGAAAAGAATGTAAACGGCACTAAAAGAAAGGGCCAGAGAATGCTCGATGATGGGGATGAATTTTCGTTGAGGTTGATCCCGTAATACCCATGAGCAATATTTTCTGACAACGAAAGGTGAATATAGGCATCATCAAGTGTGTACACGAACGTGCCAGCATTGAGCGCAATAATGAATAACAGTTCATACAGAATGATAACCACCAACAGAAGAAATGCCCACATTAACGGGATTGACGGTAATTTTAGTTTGAAGGGAGAAACTGATTCTACATTCATAAAAATTTAAGAAAATATGATTGAAGCCAAAAATAATTTATTCAGTATCAGTAATTACTCAGCGGATTTTTTTATGCCACAGATTACACTCTACGAGCCGTAGGCAGGAAAAATTTTTTGTGACTAATCTGTGAAATCTGTGGTAACGATTTTTCCTTAATGTTTTAGTCTACGACCTCTACGAGCCGTAGGGTAGAAATTACTTTGAAACATATAATACACTGAGCAGTTACCAGTATCAATTGAATACTTCAAAACCAATAAATGTATTGCCACTTTTAGAAAGTTAGTTTTGAGTTAAACTCGAAGTAGATGTATCAGTTATAATATAATTTTCGTTTTAGACCAATGATTCTTGAATTAACGATCGAATCGTTGCTATTACGCAGAACATATTGGTTTAAGTTCATCAAAGCCGGAAAATATCCATATTCTCTTTCATATAACATTCCCAATTTTTTGTATAGAGAAATTCTTTCAGGATCAAGTGCCAATCCTTTTTTGGCTGTCTCTATAGCTGTTATTGTAAATCCTAAAAACTTATACATCTCAAAAATTTCTTCAAGTGCTACCGCTTTTAATTGTGAAGAAGCCGCCTTCCGATACTGAGCATGATATCGCATTAACGAATCAATCTTTTCGGTTAATTCGGCAATCGGAAAAACCGCCCGCATTCGCCGATGTGTTTTTATTGCTGAAGCAGTATCGTTCTCTTGTATCGAAAAAATTATTTTATAAACGTACGCTATTGCAAGCGTGCTGTCTTCATCTATACATTGTTGATAATATTTTAAGGACAAATCTTTCATATCAATCTGCCAGTAGGTAATACCCAAATTCATAAGAGTGCTCGCGCGTAAAACGGAGAACGGGGTTGTATCCAATAAGGCTCTTCGTGCAATCAACGTTTGATGAATGGATGCCAGTGTTGTGTATGAAAACCCTTGCGGCTTTGTATATAATCGTTCCAAAAGATTAGTTACACTATCCAATTGCCCTTGATAATGTTTATTAAGGATATTCAGATACAGCAAATCTGCATGGTAATTAACACGATTCCTATATTTTGTGAAGTAAGAATCTGCTGCCGCGTAGTTTTTATTTTTCAAATCTGCGATCAACGTAGAAAATATTCCCACGGTTCTATGTTCTGCTGTCTTTGGCAGTACTTTATAAATATCAATTGCGCCGGAATCGAATACTAATTGAAATGCAT
>JANONI010000035.1:0-15113 GCA_031420755.1 Bacteroidota bacterium
CGCAGTTGTATCATCCGTTGATGCGTTTGAGCATCATATTAATGATACGATGAAAGCAGGCGCATATCTTTGTCACCGAAATATTGTTGAATTGGTCGTTAAAGAAGGACCAGAACGAATCAAAGAACTAATTGATGTAGGAGTTCAATTTACCAAAACCGCTAACGGATTAGATCTTGGAAAAGAAGGTGGACATTCTTATCACCGCATAGTCCACGCTGCTGATTTAACAGGAAAAGAAATTGAACGAGCACTTCTGACAAAAATTTCTGCTCATCCCAATATAAAAATTTACGAAAACCATATTTCCATCGATCTCATTACGGAACATCATTTGTTTGGTGCGGGGAAGCAGTCACACGACTCAATACATTGTTGGGGAGCGTATGTTCTTGATGTTGAAGAGAATGTAGTGAAGACATTTCTTGCTTCAACAACACTTTTAGCCACAGGCGGTGCTGGTCAAGTATATCTTCACACAACAAATCCGCCAATTGCAACCGGCGATGGTGTTGCTATGGCGTACAGAGCAGGCGCACGGATTGCGAATATGGAATTCATTCAATTTCACCCGACTACATTATATAACTCCGGATCACCGTCGTTTTTGATTTCAGAAGCGGTAAGAGGTTTTGGTGCAATTCTGCGAAATAAACGGGGTGAAGATTTTATGAAAAAATATGATCCACAAGGTTCTCTTGCACCGCGTGATATTGTTGCCCGCGCAATCGATACAGAACTAAAACGAAGCGGTGATGAATGTGTATTCCTCGATTTAAAACATTTGAATTCAGATTCGATAAAGAACCATTTCCCAAATATTTACGAGCGATGTCTAAAATTTGGAATTGATATTACAGCAGAGCTTGTTCCTGTTGTTCCAGCGGCGCATTATTCTTGTGGCGGCGTTATTACCGATGAGAATGGTTCAACATCCATTAACGGATTATATGCGGTTGGTGAAGTGAGTATGACCGGACTACATGGGGCAAATAGGTTGGCAAGTAATTCTCTGCTTGAAGCGGTTGTATTTTCACATCGAGCTGTTGAATCAATCAAAAAAAACAGAACTACAAGAAACGAAATTGCAAATTCAATTCCTGATTGGGATGATAGCGGAACACTTAACAGCGAAGAGTGGATTCTTATTTCTCACAATCGAAAAGAGATACAACAATTAATGTGGGATTATGTCGGCATTGTCCGGTCAAATCATCGTCTTGAACGTTCGCAACGTAGAATTAAACTGATTTTAGATGAGGTAAAAGATTTTTATAAACGAACCAAAGTAACGGAAGGGCTTATAGAATTACGCAATCTTTCCTGCGTTGCGGATCTTATTATACGGTCTGCCATTGCAAGGAAAGAGAGCAGAGGACTTCATTACACTACAGATTATCAAACCGTAGATGATATTAACTGGTTAAAAGATACGATTATAAACTAAATGAAATCAAAAGATTATAAGCGATTCGAAAAAGATAAACCTAGAGCTGCGTGCGGAATTTTTGGAGTATTCGATCATCCGGAAGCCTCGGTGCTAACATACTACGGATTGCATTCATTACAGCATCGAGGTCAAGAAGCTAGCGGAATTGTTTCTTGTGAATATCGAGAAGATAAAAAACGATTTCATTTCAATTTAATAAAAGGAATGGGTCTCGTTACCGATGTCTTTAAGGATTACAATTTGCTTAAAGACCAGTTGAAAGGAAGATCTGCAATCGGACATAACCGATATTCCACCACTGGTTCTGCAAATAATGAAAAAAATATTCAACCTCTTATTGTCAATTACCGCGATGGAAATATGGGTGTTGCCCACAATGGTAACTTGACCAATTTTAGAACGATCAGAATGCAATTGCAGGACGAAGGAACAATTTTCCAAACAACTTCGGATACGGAACTTCTCCTTCATTTAATTGCTCGAAGTAAACAAAAAAAGCAGATTGATCAAATCAAAGAAGCAATAGATAAAGTTGAAGGAGCTTATTCTCTCGCAATTTTGACTGATTCGATGTTGGTTGCGGCGCGAGATGTTTATGGTTTCAGACCGTTATCGTTAGGTGAAAAAGATGGGTGTTATGTGATTGCATCAGAAACCTGCGCCTTCGATATTATTGATGCAAAATATATTCGCGATATTGAACCAGGAGAAATCCTCGTTATTGATAAACGAGCTGATGCTAAACAACAATTGACATCGTTGCGAGTTGATAAACAGGTTGAACATTCGCATCATTGTATATTTGAATACATTTATTTTTCACGACCAGACAGCTTTATCTTTGGAGATAGTGTTGACAAAGTTCGTCGAAAGTTAGGAAAGTCTCTTGCTCAGGAGTCACCCGTACACCCTGATTCAGAAGAAAAAACAATTGTTATCAGTGTTCCCGACTCCAGTAATACCGCAGCGTTGGGATTTGTAACGGAATCTATTAAACAAGGCATCAATACAAAATTAGAACTTGGTCTTATTCGAAATCACTACGTTGGAAGAACATTCATCCAGCCGGAACAAGGAATGCGTGAAATGAAGGTGAAGACAAAGTTCAATACCGTGAAAGGTGTTCTGAAAGGAAAAAAAGTAGTTGTCGTTGATGATTCAATAGTCCGCGGAACCACTTCAAAACAATTGGTAAAATTGTTGAAAGAAGCGGGTCCGAAAGAAATTCATTTTAGAATTACTTCGCCCCCAATCGTCAACTCATGTTACTATGGAATGGATTTTCCGAACAAGGAAGATTTGATTGCCGTAAAATGTGATGAAGATGTTGAAAAGATTCGGCAGGAACTTGGAGTGGACAGCATTCAATTTCTTTCTGTAAAAAAAATGTTGGCTTCGGTTCCCAATGGAGAAAAGAAAGGATACTGCACTGCCTGCTTTGGAGGAACATATCCAGCTCCTATCGAAGATGTTACTGACAAAAACGATCTTGAGTCATGATGCGGTGGAGTATCGCGCTAAATATTTTTCTGTTCGCTGTCAGTCTACTTTTTTCGCAAACCTATATTGTCAAATTCAAAACAGAAAAAATCGATTCTGCATTACTATTTTCAATTGTTCATGAGACTCTTAGGAAAACAAAAATATCCAACGCTCAAGCAGCTACATTCTCCTTACGACCACTTATACCGCAATCAGTTTCTTTAAAATCAGAATTCTCTTGGAATAAATATTCCCGTATTAAATTTTCTCAAAAACAGAGCGAGCAATTTCTTCAAGTGCTAACCGCAAATCCTTTTGTCGAATACATTCAACCAAATTATACGTACAAAGTATATTCCTCTCCGAATGATTCAGCATTTTCTTCGCAATGGAATCTCCGCCGCATCGGTATTTCGTCATTGTGGGAATCAGGTGTTATCAATTCAACGCTTCCAGTTGTTAAAGTTGGAGTGATCGATACCGGAATTGATGATGCTCATCCTGATTTGGCAAACAATATTGCTTTAAATTCGGGAGAGTTTGGCAACGGCAAAGAATCCAATGGAATTGATGATGATGGGAATGGATTTGTAGATGACTGGAAAGGTTATGATTTTGTTGAATCGGAATCTGAGGATGCTGGAGATTGGAATGAACGCGATAATGACCCGAATGATGAACATGGACATGGAACATCTGTTTCCGGAATTATTGGCGCGCAAACAAACAATGGAATTGGTTTAGCCGGAATTTTTCCTGTTAAAATTTTACCATTGCGCGCATTTGGTAAAAATGGAAACGGAAACGATATCGATATTGCATCTGCAATTGTCTATGCTGCCGATAATGGTGTCGATGTCATCAACATGAGTTTTGGGGATGTTGTACAATCACCATTTTTACATGATGCAATACGATATGCTTACTCGCGCAACGTTGTTCTTGTTGCGTCAAGCGGAAACGATGGAACAAATTATCCGCATTACCCTTCGGACTTTAGCGAAGTAATTTCAACAGGTTCTGTTGGTCAATTTAATTCTCGTTCTTTCTTCTCTTCGTATAGTCCTTCACTCGATATCATGGCTCCCGGTGAGCAGATTGTTACAACAACTATTGGCGGCAGCTACACAGATCAATTTGCTGGAACATCGGCGGCGGCACCGCATGTTTCGGGAGTTACGGCATTACTGAAAAGTCTTGAAAAACAAAAAAAGAATATTCAACCGACTTATGTTGAACGTTCAAATGAGGAAATTCGTGGAGTTTTGTTAAATTCCGCAGATGATGCCGGTGAAAAAGGATGGGATAAGTTTTATGCTGCTGGAATTGTTAATGCCGCAAAAGCAATTCAGACAATTTCGGGTTCTACGGTGCTCATTCATTCGCCAAAATTAGATGAGATACTTCTAGAAAATTTTAAAAAAATTATTGTTTCCGCCTCAACGCCGTATCTACAATCAGTGCAGCTTTTTTATGGAAAGGGTGAAAACCCTACACAATGGAATTTGATCTCCACGATAGAGAATAAAATTCTTCTTCAGGATACGATTCAATTTTTGGAAAAGATCCTACTTCCTAATGATTATTATATACTTCGTTTGGTCGTAAAAAATAGTAAAGGAAACGATGTAGAATTTCGCCAGCGTATTATTATTGATGCCTCAAATCCAAAAATTCTTTCGTTTCGATTCCGCGATTCTATTATTATCGGAAATGAATTTGGCGCTTTAATCGAAGCTCGTGTTGACAGAAATTCTTTGGGAACATTGTACTATCGTAAAGTTGGCGAATCCAATTATAAAAATATTCAATCGCTTGGATTACAACTCAATCATTCATTTGTTTTGACCACAAAAGATTTTTCACCGAATGTGCAGTATGAAATGTTTTGTGAGTTTGTTGAAAATTCCGTTCAAAAGCGTTCGCTCAAATTCAATTTGACTGATTCAATCGGAAAACCATTGGTGTTTTCTTCACAAACAATTTCTACAACTGGATTTTATAAAAAAGAAACATATTCAATACCGAAAGGGTATTTGTTGAACTCAATAGTGCCAATCAGCGGAAAACCGACTCTTATTGTCAATGAATATGACACCGATAATAATTTCGGAAAACTTAAAGCGTTTGAATTTAACGGCAATAATTTTGCTGTTAAAGATTCGTCAGTTCGTTCATGGGTTCCGCGCTCTTTTATAAAAAATAATGGAGAAGGGAAGTCGGCAATTCTTGTGCAAGAACACGGAATTTCGCAATTACTCCAGATTGATACTATCAGTGGAAAATTTTTCAATCAGCCGGTATGGGGAGATTCATCTGATGTCTGGGCTAGCCAAATGGTTGATTTGGATGACGACAATAGACCGGAAATTATTGCTCGAAGCAGTACAGAATTTTTAATTTATAAGAATCTTGGCAATAATAAATTTTCACTTGTTACTCGATTACCCAATCCAACTTCACCATTAAGCGGTGAAGCAAGGAATCAGTTCGGTCCGCCAAAATCTATTATTGGAGATTTTACCAATGCAGGGCGAAAAGAAATTATCTTCGCTGATTATGACGGCGACGTAATTATCTATCGACAAACCTCTGTGAATTCTTTGAATTTCGAATTAGCAGGAATTGATACATCTAATCTCTATGAAATGAGTGACTATATCACTTCCGGAGATTTTAATGGTGATGGAATTTTAGACTTTGCAGTTGCAGGACATAGCAATTTGGATTGGAATCAAGATAGAGAATATGACGTTCCTGTTTGGACTGTGAAAGTGTTTTCCCATTTGCCATCTGATGGTGCTGGGAAAGTTTCCAAAATCTGGCAGCAAGACTTTGTTGGCGTAAAAGCAGGAAGCGGATATGATAATGGCATTGTCAGTGGAAAAATAAAAACAAATGATGCAAAGGATGCGTTGTTTATTTCTTTCAATCCTCAGTTATATATTTTTGAATGGAATAATTCAAAAAATGAGTTTGAATCAAAATGGTATCATCAATCATTAAGTAACAGTGTGGTTGTTTATGATTTTGATGGAGATTCGTACAACGATTTTGGATTTCATACAAATGGAAAAACAGAATTCTGGTCTTCACAACAAAGCTCTACAGCTTCAGTACCATTTGGATTAAAAATTATACCACTGACTTCCACCAAATTGAATTTACAATGGAGTTCTTTCTCATCGGTTCATAATATTTATCGGGGAATAAAACCTGATTCATTATATTTGATCAAAACAATTAATGAACGTGAATGGATCGATTCTACGGTAATGATTAACGTAAAGTATTTTTATTCAATTTCATCGATGGGAACAGTAGAGAGTCAGAAATCACTAGTTGTTTCTATTACTCCACACAATGCTTCGGTCATCGACTCTGTTGTTCAAGCATCGCTTTCTCAATTGATGGTCAGATTTTCTTACGATGTTTCGTCAGACAATTTAACAACAACAGTTTTGCTTCTTGATTCGACTATTACATCATCTTCCATTGTTTGGAGATCGCCGCTAAGTGTTCTGGCAACATTTCCGAAGAATATTTCAGTTGGGAATCATTCTCTCAGAATTCTTCAAATGATTGATGCAACCGGAATGATGGCTGATACGAATCAATCCATTTCATTTACTGCAACATTGCAGACGCAAAAAGAATTTTTTGTGCGAGCGATACAATTGTTGTTACCGAATAAAATTCAAATAGAATTTAGTGAAGCACCTGATTTTGATACCGCAAGAAATATTTCAAATTATTCCGTCAAAACAATTGCGCGGTCATTTTCTATCGCTGCCGTTGATTCAATTCAACCGGAAATTTTAATTCTTAGCATGCCAACGGGAACCAATCTTTCAGAACTTGCATTACGCATAGAAGTAACTGTCAGTGAGAATATTATTTCATCAACCGGTGTTACACTCAACTCCGGAAAAGGACAAACGCTTTCGATCTCTCAAGAAACTCAACGTATTGATAAAATTGTTGTCTATCCAAATCCGGTAAAAAATTCTCACTATGTTTCATTTGTGAATATTCCCAAAGAATGCAGAATCACAATTTTTTCAATGAATGGTGAAAAAATAAAAGTGTTTGAAAATATGACCACCACCGATGGAATTACTTGGAACATGAAAAATGAAAATGGGTTTCCTGTCTCTACAGGAATCTATCTGTATCGTGTTGAACAACTTAATAGTACAAATGAAATCACTAATACAATTCTCGGAAAATTTGCGGTGATACGATGATACAAGGAAAAATTTGGACATTCTCAAATATGCTTTCTATCAGCAGAATAGTGCTGATGATTCCCGCAGCGTATTATCTTGCAACCCCGGGACAGTTTCATCGTGAAATTGCTATACTTTTTATTCTTGTAGCCGTAGCGACGGATGCGCTGGATGGTTATGTTGCACGGAAGTTCAATGAGATTTCCGATTTCGGAAAAATTATCGATCCAATCGCCGATAAAATCGGCATCGGCATCGTGGTTGTAATGCTGACGATTTTTGGCGATATTCCATTATGGTTCGCATTGTTAATTTTATTTCGAGACCTGATTATTTTTTTTGCAGGTCTGTATATTAAATCAACCACAGGAATTATTTTGCCATCGTTAATGTCCGGCAAAGTTGCGGTTACTTTCTTAACATTTACGCTAATTTTTGCAGTGTTACAATATCCCTGGATGAATTTACTGTTCGGAGTATTGCTGTGGAGTACCATTGGACTGTTGGCGTTTTCATTTTTAGTATATACAAAACGATTTTTTCAAACTTTAAAAGAATATCGAAAATAGGACAGACACTGTTGTCTGTCCATTAAATAAAAGGAAATTACATTGGGATTTTTCGATTCACTCAAATTTTTACGGCTTAAAGAAGGATTAGCAAAAACACGCGAAACACTTGTTGCAAAAGTCAATCGATTGATCTTTGCTAAAGGGAAGATCGACGATGAATTTTTATTCCAGTTTGAAGAAATTCTTATTACAAGTGATGTTGGTGTTGAAACCGCGCAGCGTATCATCGAAAGCATCAAGCGTAAAGCAAAAGAGAAGAAATACGAATCACCGGAAGAGCTGAATGAGCTTGTGCGGTCGGAGATCACAAATGCACTGGTGAAAGGTTCATCCAACGGTACCGATCCATTCGTCTTTCCGCCTCATACAAAACCGTATGTGATTATGGTCGTTGGAGTAAATGGAGTTGGAAAAACTACAACAGTCGGAAAACTTGCGCATAATTACAAGTCCGCAGGAAAACATGTTTTAATTGGTGCAGCGGATACGTTTCGCGCAGCCGCAAACGAACAATTGGAAGTGTGGGGAAAACGCGCGGGGGTTGAAATTATTCAACAGCTTCAAGGATCCGATCCGGCAGCGGTAGCATTTGATACAGTTCAATCTGCAAAAGCGCGTGGTGCTGATGTTGTTATTATCGATACTGCCGGACGATTGCACACGAAGACGAATTTGATGGAAGAATTGAAAAAAATAAAACGAGTTATCACAAAGGTGAGTGCTGAAGCACCGCACGAAGTGATTCTTGTTCTTGATGCAACCACCGGACAAAACGCAATTCAACAAGCAAAACTATTCAACGACTCCGTTGGATTAACCGGTTTGATTATTACAAAATTGGATGGAACTGCAAAAGGCGGAGTTATTTTTGCCGTGAGCAATGTGTTGAAAGTTCCGGTTCGCTTCATTGGGGTCGGCGAAAAGATCGATGATCTTCAGCCGTTTGATGCCGAAAAATTTGTTGAAGCATTGTTTGAGAAAGAAAACCACTAAGACACTTAGGACACTAAGGTACACTTAGAAGTATTTAAATTATGTTGACACAAAAAATTGTTAATGACTTAGCATACAAAATTGTTGGGTGTGCAATTGAAGTTCATAGACAACTCGGTCCAGGATTATTGGAATCCATTTATAAGGAATGCTTAGTTGAAGAATTAAAATCAAATAATTTTTTTGTTGAGACCGAACTACCGATTCCTATAACTTTTAAAGGTAAAACACTGCGCCATAGTTTGCGATTAGATATTCTTATAAATGAAATTATCATTGTTGAAGCAAAAGCAGTGGAGCAAATGATTCCTTTATATCAAGCACAGTTATTATCACATCTGAAATTAACGGAAAAACCTAAAGGATTACTTATTAACTTTAATTGTGAGAATATTGTAAAACAAATGATCCCTATGGTTACTGAGGAATTTGCGAAATTGCCGAAGGAATAATTTCCAATAATTCTTAGTGTTCTTAGTGCCTTATGCCGAAGGCATCGAGACTGTGTCAAAAGTAAAATTTTGTGAAACACATCCCCGAAATCTTTGAGATTTCGGGGATGTTAACGCTGAAAAAATAGTTTTGACACAGTCTCCATCCCTTCGGGAGTGGTAGAAGGTTAAATAATATGAAACTTTCTTGGAAACAATACGATCTGAAATTAAAACACACCTTCCGCATTTCTCGAAGTGCAAGGGATACAGCTCCGGTCATTATTATAGAATTTGAGCATGATGGAATTGTCGGGTATGGTGAAGCATCTCCTTCCAAACGATATGGCGAAAGCCCAGAAACCATTGTCTCATTTTTCCAACGAATAAATTTATCACGGTTTGAAAATCCTTTTTTACTGGATGAAATATTAATGTATGCCGATTCAATTGATCACGGAAACACATCTGCAAAATGCGCAGTCGATCTTGCCTTACATGATTGGATCGGGAAAAAACTCGGTGTTCCGTTGTATCAACTGTGGGGATTGAATCCGAAGAAAACAGCAAAGTGTTCCTTTACAATTGCGATTGATTCAAAAGAAGTTGTTGAACAAAAAGTTCGGGAGGCAGAAGAATTTCCGATTCTAAAAATTAAATTGGGATTGGATAATGACGAAGAAATGATCAACACCATTCGTAAGATTACTGATAAAGTTCTGTATGTTGATGCGAACGAAGGATGGAAAGACAGAAATCTTGCGCTTGAACGTCTCAAATGGTTGAAAGATCAAAATGTGGAATTTGTGGAACAACCGATGCCGTCTGAACAGTTCGACGATCTTAAATGGCTCCGTGATAAATCGGAGTTGCCATTGATCGCCGATGAAAGTGTTCTTCGGTTGAACGAAATTCCAAGACTCGCTGAAGCATTTGATGGAATTAACATTAAGTTGATGAAATGTACCGGACTTCGAGAAGCAATGCGAATGATTAATACTGCAAAAGCATTGAACATGAAAATTATGATGGGATGCATGATCGAAACAGCGGTTGGTATTTCAGCCGGTGCGCATTTAAGTCCGCTGCTTGATTATGCCGATCTTGACGGAAACGTGTTAATATCAAATGACCCTTTCGATGGCGTAAGAAATATTCGCGGTGAATTAACATTAAATAACAAACCGGGACTTGGAGTAACACTAAAGGGATAGTAAATTGCCACACACCTTCCGCCAAAAATAAGGCGGACAAGTAGAAGTGAGTGGTAATTTAGATTAAACAATGTCATCAATCATCAACATATTACCTGAACATATAGCGAATAAAATTTCGGCGGGCGAGGTTGTTCAACGACCGGAATCTGTCGTTAAAGAATTACTTGAAAATTCAATAGACGCAGGTGCAACATCCATCACCATTACAATAAAAAATGCCGGGAAATTATTAATTCAGATGATCGATAATGGAAACGGAATGAGCGCAGAGGATGCAGTAAAATCTTTTTATCGTCACGCTACAAGCAAAATTGCTATATATGAAGATCTTGAAAATATACGAACACTCGGTTTTCGAGGAGAAGCACTGGCATCCATTGCTGCTGTTGCTCAGGTTGAACTGAAGACAAGACGTGAAGAAGATGAAGTTGGTTCGTTATTACGGATTGAAGGAAGCGAGATCAAAGAACAATCGAACGCAGCACATCAACGCGGAACAACAATCAGCGTTAAAAATCTTTTTTATAACACTCCGGCTCGGCGGCAATTCTTAAAATCGAATAATACTGAATTCAAACATATTTACGATACGATTCAACGGCTTGCATTATCAAAACCTGAAATCGCATTGGAATTTATTAGTGATGACGATGTCATTCTTGCACTTCCTTCACAAAAATTAGAAGAGCGATTAAAAAGTTTATTTGGAGACCGCCATTTTGCTACGTTGATACCTCTTGTACAAGCGACAGATCTTCTGTCGATTTCCGGTTTCGTTGGTAAACCAGACTTTGCACGCAAATCGAAAGTTGATCAATACATTTTTCTCAACAATCGGTTTATTATTAGTCGTTCGATCAATCACGCAGTTTTTTCCGGTTATGAGCATTTGGTTGAGAAAGGGAATTTTCCTTTCTTCTTACTGTTCATCGAAGTCGATCCGCATAAAGTTGATGTCAATGTTCATCCATCAAAAATGGAAGTGAAATTTGCTGACGAACAGAGCATTTATCGAATTGTAATCTCCGTTGTTCGTAAAGCGCTCGGCGGAAGCGATATTACACCAACCGTAGAATTTCAACGACAAACGAATGATTTTTCTTTGCTGAAACATACTGCATTTCCAAAATTTTATTCTAATGTTCAATACCCCTCCATTCCGTCATTTGGATTTGGTGAACAAAATAGAGTTACGCCTGCTTCCAATGAAGAAATCCCATTCGATCTCAATTCAAAACTTGATCAGATTTTTTCCAAAACATCAAATATTGAAACATCACTTCCCGTTGATACGCAGACTCAATTTCAACATGGCACTCGTGAAATTGAAGCTCAGGATGGAAAAGCAATCTGGCAGTTGCACAATAAGTATATTCTCACCCAAATTCGTTCTGGATTGATGATTATCGATCAGCACGTTGCACACGAACGGATTTTATATGAACGTGCGTTGACGAGAATGAACAATGCGGTTCCGTCATCGCAGCAATTATTGTTTCCGCAGACAATTCAATTGCCTGCAGGAGATTATACGTTGACGAAAGATCTATTGCCGTTTCTCAATTCAATCGGATTTGAGACAAAACTGTTCGGTAAGAATACGATTGTGTTGGAGGGAGTTCCGCCGGAAGTTAAAGCGGGTACAGAAGCGAATATTCTTCAAGATATTCTCGATGAGTTCAAGAACAATCAATTGCGAGTAAAATTGGACGCAAGAGATAATATTGCAAAATCATTTTCATGCAAGGCCGCAATAAAAGCGGGTGAACGATTGAACGAAACTGAAATGCGTTCATTGATCGACCAATTGTTTGGAACATCAATGCCGTATGTTTGCCCACATGGAAGACCGGTGTTAATAAAACTTTCACTTGCTGAATTGGATAGACGGTTTTTAAGAACCTAAGAACTTTTTAACACGCTTTGTCCGATGTTTCTTTAGAGGATGTATGGCGGAACTTCTGTTCCGCCTGATTGCGCTGACCAGCCTACGGCTCGTAGAGAAGTCAGCGATACAAATAATCAGTTAAGAGCTCACGTTACGCCTTGCCTGCAGCAGGCAGGCAAAAACGATTATCCCCTCTGTGCGAAAGATTGTGCCTGCACACCCCCGCCTGCGTAAAACTTCGTGCGGGCAGGCGAAGTGTTTCGGCACACAGGTGTGTAGGAGAGAGAGGGGAAAAAGGTCTACGACCTCGTAGAGGGGTGTGTAAGAAAATCGAATGTTGTGCTGCAACTGGGTTGTGAATCAACGATTTAGTATTCAAACACACCCCTAACCCCTCTCGCTATCGCCGCAGTCCAACGCTGCAGAGGGGAATTGTGAAAGCAAAAACTCATACTTTGTCTACGACTCCCTACGGGTCGTAGACGTAGAGCATAACATCAGTTATTAACTATTTTTATAAACGTAGTTCCCATGAAAATTATTACTGTTAGTTGCATTGCAAAATCTAAGTTTCGGAATGAACTTATTGCACTTTGCAAAAGTATGATCGATCCATCAAGAGCCGAAAAAGGATGTATCCATTATAGCTTTTATCAAGACTTGAATGATGATAACAAATTTTTCTTCTATGAAGAATGGAATGACCAATCAACAATTGATTTGCATAATAACTCGAAACATTTTTTGGATTTTCAGCCAAAATTTAAAACAATGATTATCGGCGATGCAACAATAACGATCTATACAATAGAACAGTAAAGGAATATTTCGATCACAATTCGAAATTTCACTACGCACGATCAAACATATCGGAGAAATACAATGGCAACAGTTAACGATCCGCAAGCAATAAAAGAAGCCGCTGAAAAATTTAAAGCGCAATCAGCCGCATCCAAAATGCGAAATGTAAAATTCACAACGGTGAGCGGCGAACCAGTTGGCTTGTTATATACTCCGGATGACGTTAAAGAAATAAATTATCTATCCGAGATAGGTTTTCCTGGAGAATTTCCATATACTCGCGGCGTTCACCAGACGGGTTATCGCGGAAAACTTTGGACCATGCGTCAGTTTGCCGGATTTGGAACGCCTGAGGATACGAATCAGCGATTTAAATACCTTCTTGAGCATGGTCAGACAGGTCTTTCAACTGCATTTGATCTTCCAACATTGATGGGACGCGATGCTGATGATCCATTTTCGGAGGGGGAAGTTGGTATTTGTGGTGTTGCAGTAAGTTCTCTCGCCGATATGGAAATTCTGTTCAATGGAATTCCTTTGGATAAAGTAACGACTTCAATGACAATCAATGCTCCTGCAGCAATGATTCTTGCATTTTATATTGCAGTTGCTGAAAAGCAAGGATTAAAATCAAACGTACTTCGCGGAACAATACAAAATGATATTCTCAAAGAATATATTGCGCAGAAGGAATGGATTTATCCTCCGAAACCATCAATGAGAATTATTACCGATATGCTTCAATACTGCGCGAAAGAACTTCCGCAATTCAATCCTATCTCTGTCTCTGGTTATCATATACGCGAGGCAGGCTCAACCGCTGCACAGGAACTTGCATTCACACTTGCTGATGGTTTTGCTTATATCGAAGCAGGTGTCGCCGCGGGAATGGATGTTGATGAGTTTGCGCCGCGTATTTCATATTTTTTTAATTCTCATCTCGATTTTTTTGAAGAGATTGCAAAATTTAGAGCGGCACGTCGTATCTACGCTAAACGAATGAAATATAAATATGGAGCAAAAAATCCAAAATCATGGATACTTCGATTTCATACTCAAACTGCTGGTTGCACACTAACTGCTCAACAACCCGAAAACAATATCGTTAGAACTGCAATACAAGCACTTGCTGGCGTTTTAGGGGGGACTCAGTCGCTTCATACCAATTCTATGGATGAAACACTCGCACTTCCTTCGGACAAAGCAGTGAAGATCGCTCTTCGCACTCAGCAGATTATTGCAGATGAAACCGGTGTGGCAAACACCATTGATCCATTGGGTGGAAGTTACTTTGTCGAATCGCTGACAACGAAAATGGAAGAAGCCGCTGAACAATATTTTGAAAAAATTGAAATGCTCGGCGGGGTAATTCCGGCTATTGAACAAGGATTCTTTCAACGGGAAATTGCTGAAGCTGCGTATCGTTATCAGAGAGAATTGGATCTAAAGGATAAGATCATAGTTGGCGTGAATCAATATGTTGAAGAAGGTGAGAAAGTTGATATTCATCTTCTTTCGATTTCCCCTGATGTTGAAATTCTGCAAAAGAAACGACTTGCCGAACTTCACCAAAGCAGAAATCAAGAAGCCGTTATGAAATCAATTCAGGAATTGAAGCAATCTGCGGCGGATGGTACAAATTTAATGCCTCATCTATTGAATGCCACAAAAAATTATGTTACACTTGGCGAAATGTGTAATTCGTTGATTGAACATTTTGGCATTTACGAAGAACAAGCAGTGTTTTGATTTTTTTTGAATTAGAACATTGACCACGGATTGCACACCTGCCTGCCGCAGGCAGGGAAAAAAACACGGATACACACTCTACCCTACGGGTCGTAGACGAGCCGTGCGCGAAGCATCCTTCGGATAGGCAGAGAAGTTAAATAATTTAATCTGTGAGAATCAGTGCTGTTCCCGCGTCATCCGTGGTTAAAGATTTTTTTAGTGTTTTTATAGAAAATCTTTTGGAATAAGTATCACGTTCATATATTAAAAAAAATATCATAAAGGAGAACAAAATGAATCCTGAATCAAGAATTAAATT
>JANONI010000036.1:0-4894 GCA_031420755.1 Bacteroidota bacterium
AAGCGGGAATCTATATAATGGATGCCCGACTAAGGCATTCGGGCATGACGACTTTACTTTGTTAGGCAGTTATTTTTTCTGCGTAACATCAGTTACTAATCGAGACATCGAAAAAATATATTGTTGTTTGTTCGAATGACATTGATGTGAAATTTTTCAGATGTTTCACCTTAATTAATTTTATGAAAATCACAGATTTTGCATACGAAGTGAAAGAAGGACTTGGAATTTCATTCCAGGCAATTCGCGCAAATAAGATGCGATCTGTGTTGACAACACTTGGCATTGTTATCGGTATTGTTTCCGTTACGCTGATGGGAACTGCAATTGAAGGAATGAGTCGCTCCTTCAATGAGATGATCTCAAAAATTGGAGCGGATGTTCTCTTCGTGCAAAAATTTTCTTGGTTTTCAAGTCAGGAAGACTATTTTGCAACCCGTAATCGTAAAAATATCGATTTGAAACAATTTAAAGCGGTTCGAGACCAGGGATCAACAATAGAAGCAGTTTCGCCATTTACGGGAACAGGTGTGCCGATCAAATATCGAAGTATAAGTGCCGACAGAATTTTCCTCATAGGTGTGAACGAACAATATATACAGGTTGGCGGTTTAAATATTGAAATGGGAAGATTTTTTTCCGCTGCGGAATCCAACGGAGATCGTCCCGTAACTGTGTTAGGATATACCGTTGCTGAAAAATTATTTCCGAATGAAACACCGCTTGGCAAATATGTGAAACTTGGTGCTCATACATTTCGCGTTGTGGGAGTAGTTGCAAAACAAGGGAGTTTTTTGGGTATGGATATGGACAATCGGGTCTATGTTCCAATAACAAATTTCCTCCAAAAATTCAGCAATCATCGTCGGGGAATGGATATTCAAGTAAAGGCGGCAAATATTAACGATCTGGATAATACGAAAGAAGAACTGCGTGGAATACTTCGTAAAGCGCGCGGTGTGAAACCCGGCGAAAAAGATGATTTTGCAATCAACCAGCAAGAGATGTTTATTCAAACATTTAATCAAATTGGCGGAGTGATTGCCGCGATCGGATTATTTATTACAGCACTGTCGTTGTTTGTCGGCGCAATTGGAATTATGAACATCATGTTCGTTTCGGTTACCGAACGGACAAAAGAGATCGGAATTCGAAAAGCGATTGGTGCAAAGCGTTCAACGATCTTATTACAATTTTTGATAGAATCTGCAGCACTATCGCTGATTGGCGGAATTATTGGAATTATTATTTCCTATCCGTTAAGTTTGTTGATCAATCAAATTCTGCCGACCTCAATGCCGATTTCTGTTGTTGTCATCGCTATTCTGATCTCATTGATCGTTGGAGTTGTTTCAGGTTTTTTACCGGCAAACCGCGCATCAAAAATGGATCCGGTTGAAGCATTACGCCACGAATAGTCCAAAAATAAAGATGTCAGACATCTTCTTACATTTTTAGAGACATCTGAAAAATGTATCCGCACGCTTTATGCGTGCGAGGGTTTAGGTAAACCAAACATTTCCGCAACCCTAAAGGTTGCAAATACAAGGTTCGCTTGAATTTATCGATTGCCTATTAAGGAAATAAATATATGCAGTTACAAGAAAGTATTGGAATGGCATTGAATGCAATCAGAGTGAACAAACTTCGGTCTGTCTTAACTCTGCTCGGAATTGGTGTTGGAGTTTTTTCCATCATCGGTGTGATGACTGCAATGGGAGTGTTGCAAAATGCTATTGAGAACGGGGTGAGCGATCTTGGAGCGAATACATTTCAAATTCAAAAATTTCCGGTGGGAGGAGGATTTAATGATAATAATCGTTGGAGACTTCGGAATCGTAAAAATATTTCATACGAGCAGGCTGAATTGTTCTATGACCGAATGAAGTTGGCAAAATTTGTAGGATTGGAAATGTGGGAGTTCGGAAAAGTTGTTGAATATAAAAATCTCAAAACGAATCCGAGCGTACAAGTTGCCGGTGAATCTATTGACGGCTTGGCAACAAATAATTGGAATGTTGAAAATGGAAGAGCGTTTACAAATCAAGAAGTACAATCAGCCGCCACTATTGTTGTTATTGGCAGTGACGTTGTTAAAAAATTATTTCCAATCGGAAATCCGATTGGAGAAATGGTACGCATTGACGGGCGGCAGTATAAGGTTATTGGAACATTAGAAAACAAAGGTGGTATGCTGGGTGGTACGCAAGGCAATTTGGCAGTTATTCCGATCACCACTTATATGAATACATACGGTAAAGAACGATCCGTTAATATTATGGTTACCGCGCGCGACCAGAAAACATATAACGATGTGTTGGAATTTTCACGCGGTGTGTTGCGAGTAATTCGCCATGTGCCTCCCGGTGAACCGGATGATTTTGAAATTTTTTCCAATGAGACCATTATCGCGCAATTCAACGAAACGACATTTATGATTAAAATTGGTGCGGTCGGAATTGCCTGTATTGCATTGCTTGCGGCGGGAATTGGAATTATGAATATCATGCTTGTTTCTGTAACGGAACGAACAAAAGAAATCGGCATTCGGAAAGCGTTAGGCGCAACAAAGAGTAATGTGCTTTCTCAATTTTTAACTGAGTCTGTCGTTTTCAGTCAGATTGGCGGCGTGATAGGAATAGTAACCGGTTCAATCATGGGGAATATTGTTTCATTGCTTCTTGATGCGCCGCCGGTGTATCCGTGGAATAATTCCGTCGCAATTTTACAAACTCCATTTCTAGATTTTACAGCATTACAGATGAACATTACCGCTTTAATATTCTGTTCTTTCATCGGGATTGTGTTTGGGGTATATCCTGCATGGAAAGCAGCAAATCTTGATCCGATTGAAGCACTGCGATTTGAATGATTTTATTATGCACGATGAAACCTTGCGAAGGTTGTATAGTTGAGATTTGAAAACCTTCGCAAGGTTATTCGTCATTCTCGGTCATTTTTTATTTCTGCAACATTTCTATCACTTCACTATCAAACTTCGTTAGTTCTCCGTACTGCTCAGCCAACTGCTGATACTTCGCAAAAAAATCACCAACGCCATTTTCCAAACATTCTGTTAACGATTTTCTTCCCAACTTTGTATCAATTGCATATGCCATCAATAATCCCGCAGATGCGCCATAATTTTTTTCGTATGAACCGGAAAGATTAGAATTCATAATCAATTCTCTCGCTCGCGATGGTGAGATGGAAGGAGAGGAAAGTTCTTTTAATGCGTTGTTCAACGATTCAACAGCTTGTTTTGAAGAAGAAAGTTGTGCAGCGGATAGCGTGGAACCACTGCGCTGTTGCAATGAGATCAAATACGCAAATCCTTCGTTCTGCACAAGTTCGGCAAGTGTCCAATACGGTTCAGGTTTAAATGAGATCGCTCTCCACTGCGGAGATGATTGTTGATAGACCCCAAACACGGCGTGAAATGTTTCGTGAGCAAGTGTGCTCATCATATCAACAAATTGGATTTGAATATCGTGAATGTATTGAACTGATCGAGTAAGATTCACAACAATTGTCAATTCGCCTTCACCTTCTCCCACAAAATACGGAACGTTATTTCTCCACGCGATACTTCGCACAAATGCAGCGGCATTCTCATTTCCTAATGCAACAAAATATACAGGAATGGAAACAGTAACACGCGCTTTTTCAGGAAAAAATGGAGCGATGGTCGCAACTACTTTTCTGTCTAACTGACGCCGCTTAACTTCACCCAACAATGCTTTAATCTGCGGTAAGAATTCAAGAGTCGAGCGAAATCCATAAACATCAGAAGATGATGTTGAACCATTCCGAAAGCGATCGAGTTCCCGCGAAAAATGTTCGGATGAATACGGTTGACGCGCAAGCAGCGCGCTTGTTGCGGCGGCAATCTGATTTCCTTTTAACTCAGCAGCACGATTGACGTTTGCAATTTTTCCCTCGCTTAATTCGATCAATGCATCGATGGATGAAAAATCTAAACGAAGGGAGACGTTGAAGTTCGGATTGGATTGAGCTTGAACTCGAGCGAAAAAAAATACAATCAGAAAGGTGGCGTGTGTTAAGTAACGTTTCATTAAAAAATATTTTTTGTGTTCACTTCAAATCCTGCAATGATTGCCGAGGCAATAGGCTGATTCATTTTTGCCTGAGCGTTCAGAGTAAAACTTCCGTTACGATGAACTAATACATCAATTGTCTTTTCCATCGGATCAACGATCCAATATTCTTTCACTCCGTACTTTTCGTACATTTCTTTTTTCTTTTTCAAATCATAATATGCGGTTGAAGGAGAAAGAATTTCTACAACCAAATCCGGTGCGCCATTTATTTTTTGTTCATCCATGATTGCCGCACGTTCTTTAGAGACAAAAACAATATCTGGTTGGAATGTGTTTTCTGTGTCGAGGTACACATCTACCGGAGAAATAAATATTTCACCAAGTTGTTTTTTGTTTACATATTCTGTCAGTAAGGTAAAAATTTTGCCGATAATACGTTGGTGCTGTAACGTAGGGGCTGGTGACATAACAAGTTCTCCTCCAATTAATTGGTAGGGGGCGCCTTCAGGTAGTTTTTGATAGTCGGCGTATGTGTAGTTTTGTATTGTGCTTTCCATGGCATCCTCACTGTTCACTTCAAAAATACTCTTTTTTCATTCAACAGTCAAAATTACCGTGAAGGGTTTTTCAGACGATCCGAAGGTTACGTCGATGCGAAGCATGCATGCGCAAGGATGACCTTACAAATTAATGTTGATCCTCGCTCAGCATGACTATCTGCGTAACTTTAGTTAATAATATCATTACCTGCACGGCGCGCAGACATCTTCAATTCGTTGACGATTGAGAAAACGTAAGGGGGAAGGCGATTCAGTCGTTCAAAATTTTTCATA
>JANONI010000037.1:0-9452 GCA_031420755.1 Bacteroidota bacterium
CGTTTTATCATCATCCAATCTTACCGCTCAAACAAAAGGAGATTTCTTTATCGGTTATGGATTTGAATTCCCGAGCGGTGGATATCTTTCATTGCGGTACTATCCTGCCGATAAGATCGGTGTTGAGGTGTATACAAGTGCGTTCTGGTATATCTTTAATTTTGGAGCGCGCGCAAACATTCATGTTCAGAAAGCATTACCGCATACATTCATCTCCATCGGATACTCGCACATCACCGCTTACAATCCGGGTGCTGTGCACGACACAAGCAATGCCGAATTATTATTTCTGCAGCGAACAATGCAGGGAATCGATCTTGGAGTTGGGCGTGAAGTGGAATACGATTATAAACATTTTTCTTTTCAAGCGGGACCTACCTATGTGCTGAAACTCGAGGACAGTTTTGTGGACAATAACAGAAAGATCGAAACAGTTGAGATTCCAACAATGTTCTCCTATTTTCTTGTTGCAACGCAATTGAATCAATTACCCGAAAAGAATCCTAAACCGATCTATGTAAAGTAAGTTTTACAAAATCAGGTTTGCTGTATCGCGGAACTCTGTTCCGCGTTTTTATACAACACCGACCAGCCTACGGCTCGTAGAGAGGTCAGCGATACGTATCGCGGAACTCCGTTCCGCATGTTCTAAGCCAACGCTGACCAGCCTACGGCTCGTAGAGAGGTCGGCTTTACGTATCGCGGAACTCCGTTCCGCTGGCCCTAAAATCACTGACCAGCCTACGGCTCGTAGAGAGGTCGGCGATACGTTTACAAGCTCATCCAATAACTAATTTTTACGACATACACATTATTCGGTTTCGCCAGAAACGTATTGTCGATATTCGTTCCAAACGATGTATTGTATCCGCCATCTTCTTCAAATGCACGACCGTGCGACCATACAAAAAAGAATGTGCTTCCTTCGCGGTATTCCCAGCGGAGAACGACATTGGAAATGAGCGAGGTTTCATTAAAATCCGGATTGCCGGTATAATTATATGACGAAAGATTCCCATCCGGACGAAGAACAGAAAAATTCTTGTACGTTCCTTTCGCCCAATAAAATTGATTGTACATTTGCAGAGAAAGATCGTTTGAAAAAAGAACTGAACTCCGAAGTGTTATATCAAGATTATCAACATTTCTGCTGCCAAACACTGCAACTGCTGTGGTGGGTCGAAGACTCGACTCGTTGAGCGCAAAAGCAATCAAACTATCTTTTAGTGTGGCGGCATATGAAGGGCGTCCGCGTTCAAGGGCATACCCGCCCGATAAACGATATTCCATAGAAGAACTTGGTCTGTAAATAATTGCAGCTTCGGTATTGTATTTTGTATATCCGTTCCCCGCCATACGAATATTTTCTTCAATTTTAAAAATCAATTCTTTTCTGCTATCGGTGCTGATTTCTCCTCTCACAAAAAAAACTTCGGGAACATTAAACACGCCGTTGCCTCTCGATTCGAACGGATCTTTTGTATTCGTGGAGATTGACGCTGAGATGTCGAAATTCCAATAATTTAAAAATTGTCCGTCCAGTTCTGCTCTCACTTCTTTTGCGAGCGTCAATCCGTCAAATGTCCATCGAAGATGCGGATACACACCGTACCGTAGAGAACGAAAATATTTTCCGGGTTGATAATCGCGATGCGTAATATTTCCAAACATTCCGTAATCATTTGGCGCACGGAAAAATCCGATATCATTAATGTTATATTTTTTTGAGGTGAAGTCTGAACTTATTCCCCAAATCCAATCGCCGCTTACTTTTCCAAAATTAAGTTTTCCCCCGCTTCCTTCACGGATTTCTCTTCTTGTGGTTGTTGTTTTCGACCCGGCAAGAAACCCGCCGAGTTGATAATTATTGTTGTCAAATTTCACATTCCAATCTGTGCCAACGGTGTATGCGGGATAACGATTTTCTCTTGCAACACCCGTTGCAATAACACCAACATTCGAGTTTCCCCAGAAATCTTGTTTTATGCGTAGAAGATTGTACGTTGCAGAAGGTTCTGCGCGCAATGTTCTAATTTGATTTAGCGTGTCGCGGTACGAAAACTCTTCATTATCGGCAAAGGCGGTTAACAGACCTATGGATGTTCCGTTTTCGGTTTTGCCGGTAAGTTTTACGGCTCCAAGAATGGTTGTATTAAATGGTTCTTCGGTAATAAATTTTCCATCCTTAGGAAGTTCAACACGTACGGGTTTTCCTATTCTTCGCGAATAAAAAAGTCCGGGACCAAAACTTCCGCCGAATGTTGTGAATCGGAGAATTTGTGTTCCTTCAATAAAGAATGGGCGCTTTTCGGGATAAAATGTTTCAAATGCGGTAAGATTTAACACCGCGGGATCGGCTTCTACTTGTCCAAAATCAGGATTCAATGTTACGTCTACCGTAAAACTGCTCGACAGTCCGTATTTAATATCGGCACCAATGTTTGGGCGAAATCGTTCGATCTTGTTTCGTTTCGATTGTTGTGCATAATGTTCTGACGAGCCGACTACCGTAGGCATCACTTCAAATAATTGATGTACTTTTACTTCATTCATCCCGGTCAATGTTCCCCACTGCGAAACGAATCCATCAACACTTTTTTTCATTAATGCCCAGTGAGATTCTTCCTGTTTGCGGGTAATTTTTCGCACAACATCAAATCCCCATGTATCATTTCCTTCATTAAAGCGCAACTGACTTAACGGGATTTTCATTTCCGCGCTCCAGCCGTTTGGCAACATTTGTGTTTTTACTTCCCATACAGGGTCCCAAGAATTATCTTCATTCTTGCCGTCATTATAGAGAAGAATATCACCGCGTGTTCCTGAAGCATAGACAAAAAAAACATAACCTGTTTGTTGATCGTTGAAACTGTCAAACCCAATTGCGATAAAATCGGATTCGACATCTCCGTCTCGCCGCGCTAAACGAGCAACAATGCTGTCCGGGTGAGAATCGTACATCATTGCGTAGAAATAAATATTCTGATCGTCAATAAGAAGTTTGAATTCGGTTTTTTCCGTTGCCTGCTCCCCTTCGTATGGTTCTCGCTGTAAAAAATCTGTGCTGCTGTTTGCAGATTTCCACACATCGTCGTTTCCATATCCATCAATAACGGGAGCGGATGTGGTACGTACTGTTTTCAGTGAACGATTACCGGTTCCGGCGGTGAGTAATGGCATGCAGCAGAGAAACAACAGTAGAAATTTTTTCATAAAAATATAATATTGTGATTGTTTATAGGACGGACTAATATACTCCAACGTCTGTTGTAAAGGCAAGGAAGAAAAATAAAATGGCTGGAAAAATAGAAATGGAAAAATAGAACGGCTTCTTTGCGAGCCGTTATTGTTGCATGGGTAATTGCAATTATCTGTGTTGTGTCTAAAATCAAAACTGCGCCGCATTGAGAACATTATATTTTCTTTAATTTGTCTTTTTTTCAGTTGAGTTATCACTCCATTCATTGTACATTCGTTGCACATGAAACAAACCATATCAATATCATTCGCCATTCTTACCCTCTTCATCGTTATTGTCGGTAATGCGCAGATAGAAAAGTTGAACGGGCAGAAATCGTTATCGCAATATTCTCACGAAGTGTGGACAACTGATGACGGATTACCGCAAAACTCCATTAACAACCTTGTACAAACTCCGGATGGATATTTGTGGATGGGAACGCAGGAAGGTCTCGCGCGGTTCGACGGCGTTCAATTCACCGTTTTTGATAAACATAACACTCCGCAAATAAAGAACAACTATATTTCTGCCCTCTATGCGGATCGCGAAGGAACGCTATGGATCGGCACGTACGACGGCGGATTGATTACATATAAGAACAATAAATTTGTAGGAATAAAAACCATTAAATTACTCGAAAATTCCTACAGCCATTCAATCTTTGAGGACAATGCCAGAGGAATTTGGATCGCTATCCGAGGGCGCGGCGTAATGAGAATCGACAGTGTTTCACATCAAACGTTCGACACAAGCAACGGTTTAGTTCACAATCAAGCAAGAAATTTCTGTCAGGATTCCAAGGGAAGAGTGTGGATTGCTACCAAGAATGGAATTTCGATCTACGACAAGGGCACATTCCGCTCTTTTACGATGAACGACGGACTGATCTATTCGGTTGTCAATTCTATTACTAAAGGATTGAACAACACTATGTGGTTAGCAACAAATCGCGGAGTACAAAAAGTGCCGGAAGATTTCACGGATAGCAAGAAGTTTGAAACCTATGGAGTGAAGGATGGTCTTCCGGATAATATCGCCTATGAAATAAAACTCGGCACTGATGGAACACTCTGGATCGGAACCAGAGGCGGAGTTGCACAACTCTCCAACGGAAAAATTTCTTCCTTCACTGTTGCCGATGGACTTTCGTACCACGATGTTGGTACAATACTGATAGATTTTGAAGAGAATGTTTGGATTGGAACGGATGGCGGCGGATTGAATATGCTAAAAGACGGCATCGTTACCTCGTTCACAAAGAAAGAAGGAATGCCTTCTAATACTATCTGGACAATCTTTGAAGACCCAGCACAGACAATGTGGATTGGAACCGATAACGGTCTGGTGAATATGTCGGGAACTGACAAGCGATCGTACAAGTACTTCACAGAACGGGAAGGAATTTATGACAACGAAATTTATTCCATAACGATGGATAATACCGGTGCACTGTGGATCGGCACCATTAACGGAGTCAACAAGATCGTCAACGGAAAAGTTGAAACGATAAAATCTTCGATAAAAACAAAAGGAGTGATTGTCAGTCAAGTCTTTGAAGATTCCCGCAATCGGATCTGGATTGCTACATCGGGTGAAGGACTTCACATGATCGATAATAGTTTGGTGAGAACATACAGTCTTGCAAACGGATTCATCAGTAATTATATCGGCTGCATTGCAGAAGATACGAGTGGAAATATTCTTGTAGGAACCGATGGAGAAGGATTAGTGATCGTCTCCGAAAAACAACAAACGATCATCAGTAAGAAAGATGGCTTATCAAATAACTTTATTCTATCACTCAACATCGATCAAGAAGGTGTGGTGTGGGCAGGAACATCCGGCGGCGGATTGAACAGGATCGCAAATGGAGTGATCACTTCCGTTACCGTAAAGGAAGGATTATATGATGATCTGATCTTTCAGATACTTGAAGATGATTTCGGAAGAATGTGGATGACATCGAACCGCGGGATTTTTCATGTGAACAAATCCGAACTGACCGCATTTGCCGAAGGAAAAATCCGTTCCATAAACTCCGTTGCGTACGGCAAAGAAGACGGATTACGAAGTTTGGAATGTAACGGCGGAGTGCAGCCGGCAGGATGGAAAGCTCGAGACGGAACATTATGGTTTCCCACCAACGGCGGTGTTGCAATGATCGATCCGAAGAAGATCGTTGTCAATCACCAACCGCCCCGCGTCATTCTCGAAGAGATGCGTGTGGAAAATCAGGTGTGGAAAGAATCGTTTGTTCTTCCGGGAAAAGAACGTTTTGAATTTCGGTTTACCGGAATCAATTTTGCCGCGCCGAAAAAGATCTGTTTTAAAGTAAAACTTGAAGGATACGACAAAGAATGGTACGATATCGGCGCCCGGCGCGCAGCATATTACACTCAATTGCCTCCCGGAGAATACACGTTTAGAGTAATTGCGGGAAACAGCGACGGCGTGTGGAATGAATCCGGAGCGTCATTTTCTTTTGTTGTGCAGGCACATTTTTATAAGACAACAATTTTTTATATCACACTTATTTCTCTTCTCGTCATCGGAACAATCGGAATGGTTCGTTTGCGTATTCGGCAGATCAACAGCCGACAACGCGAACTTGAACGGATCGTTGAAGAACGAACGAAGAATCTTGTTGACGCGAACAATGCAAAATCTCAATTGCTTAGTTTTGTTGCGCACGATCTGAAAACACCGCTTATCACCATCTACAGTATTGCGCAAGAGATAAAAGCATTCAATAATATTGACCGTCACTTCAGAGGATATATTGATCTTGTCGAACAGAATTCGAAACGGGTCGTGAAATTAATCTCCGAAATTTTAAATATTTCGGCAATCGAAAGCGGGAAATTCCAGTTCAAATTTGAACCGATCAACATCGCCGAGATGGCTGGAATTGTTGTTGATGGATATCAGGTGCATGCACTGCGAAAGGAACAAAAACTGATCTTCACTGTTGAATCCGATGAGCAGTGCATTGTCATGGCGGATTCGGTGAAACTGCCGGAAGCGATGGAGAATCTGGTCAACAACGCAATCAAATATTCTCCGCGCCATTCGCAGATTGCGGTAACTGTTGCGCTCCGCGGCGAGAATGTGCTTTTTACTGTGCAAGATCAGGGACCCGGAATTTCAGCAGAAGATCAACAACAACTATTCAAAAAATTTCATGTGCTTTCAGCAAAACCGACCGGCGGTGAAATTGCAACCGGTCTTGGTCTTGCGATCGTAAAAGAAATTGTTGAAGCACATCACGGATCCGTTTACGTAAAAAGCACACCGCCGATGGGAAGTTTGTTTACGATTGAGATGAAAAAAGTAGAAAAATAAATAACTTCATATCTGTATAAAACACAAAACCCTGTTCGTTGAACAGGGTTTTGTGTTTTACGATATCGTTTTACAAACTATCCGCAAGCTTTCGCCGTAATATCGAAATGAAGAAACCGATCATTACCAGCACCGTACCAATCCATACAAGAGTGATGAACGGTTTAATGCTGGCTTCAATCACAAGAACCTCTTTTTTATTCGCCGTCAGTTGTGATCCCTCCTTCTTGGCAAGCGAAATTTGGATCGCGGAACGTCCATCATCCATTCCGCCAATACTCATTGAATGTAACAGTATTGTTGTACCAAGAATTTTTGACTCTGCTCCGAAATATTGCGGAGTTTCCGTTCCCATCATTACATGCGGCACTACTTTTTCTTTTTCATGTCCGCCGGTTACTTCCAACACTACGCCAACTTTCGTACCGCCTTCAGATTTTGACGGATCGTGACTTTTCATATCAAATTCCGTGAACTTCACCGTTGCGTTTCCAATGTTCACACTTTCTCCTTTATGAAGAAGAATATTTTCGTCTGTCTCTATTGTCTTTTCTTCTAATCCCAGCGGCTCGAGGTACACATCATGCGTTACGAACGACAAGATATCCGGATTGCGCATCACGCCCTGGTCTTCCGTATTGAACATTACGGGAGCAAGAATTGATGTCTTTCCTTCCTTCTGCACGGAGATAGAAAATGCAGTCTTGTACCTTTCAACAAGGTTCTTGCCGGTGTACGTTAGCGTATAGCCAAATACTTCCTGCGGTATTCCTTGCTCCAGCGTTGCATTCTTTTTCTGATCGAACAATCCTGAAATGATTGCGCCGATAAAAAATATCGCTAACCCAATATGCGCTATCTTTCCACCCATCATACGAATATCGCCGCGGATGATAAGATATATCTGTTCGAGGTTGACGAAGAAGGTGAACAACGAAGCAAAGATAAAAAGTACGTACGAAATTTCCCACGCGCTGAAATATGCAATTGCAATTGTTCCGATGAATGATGCAAGAAGTGATTTCCATGCTTTTTCTATTAAGCCTTTTCCATCCTCAGCATCCCACCGCACCAACAGACTGTATCCGATCAGCAATGCCATCAGGATCGCAATTGGAATATGCATTTTATTATAGAATGACGGATCGACCACTGTTGTTGAAACGATCGGCAGATTGGTTCCGAAAAACACAATGACTGCGCTTGCAAGCAAAACGAACGAACCGAGCGATAAGGCAAACTCGCGTGTCATCCAATGCATTTGTTTTGCAATTGCTTTTAATTCTTTGCGCCGAATAAACAAGAAACCAAAACCAAGCACAATGGATCCGGTAACAAATATCAGCAATAAACTATACACAATCATTCCCGGATCGGCGAACGAATGCACGGAAGATTCACTGAGAATTCCGCTTCGGGTTAAAAATGTAGAATAAATGACAAGAACAAACGAGAGAATGGCAAGAATAAAATTTGTCCGCACAAGATTTCCTGTTCGCGATTGCGCAAGCATTGTGTGGAGTAATGCCATTGATAGGATCCAGGGAATGAGTGAAGAATTTTCTACCGGATCCCAACCCCAATATCCGCCCCATCCTAAAATACTGTATGCCCAGTATGCACCAAGCATTAAACCTGCGCCGAGCGTTAGACCGGAGAACAACACCCACGGAAACGCATTCGTAAGCCACGATGAATATTCTTTCCTCCATAATGCTGCAATTGCAAAACTAAATGGAATTGCAGCGGCGGCAAACCCGACAAAGAGTACCGGCGGATGAATCACCATCCAGAAATTTTGCAGCAACGGATTTAATCCGCGTCCGTCTTGCGGCAGTTGACCGGGTGAAAGTTCACCGGGAAATTGTTCATAGATAGTTTTAAATGGTGATTTTGCGATCAATAAAATAATTAAAAATGTTTGCACAGCAAGAAAGATCGGCAGCACGTGTGCTTCTAACGATCGTTTTCGAGTGTACGATAAGAGGAAAGGACTAAGCAGTGCGGAGCAGAGTATCCAGAATAAAAAACTTCCTTCTTGTCCCGCCCAAAATGTGGACATAAGAAGTCCGGTGGAAAGATCGCGCGAACTGTAACCCCACACATACGCGTTCGCAAAATTGTGTTGAAGGATGTCCGCCATCAGCACAATGGATGCAAGAAAAATTCCGAATGCGCTGATATATAATCCAATTCGTCCGATGGATAATTTTTTTATATTACCTTTCGCCGCTTGAATATAACTAAGGATCGACAGCAAACCGGCAAAGAGAGAAAGATAGATTGCAAACGTTCCGAGTAGAGACATAACCATTTCCTTTTATTATTTATAGATGAATCACAATTCAATAGAAAAATGAATATTTTTTCTCTATGTTGTATATAGAATATTCAATAATCGTGCCGTTAGTTATTATTTCAATTTACCGATTGTTCTGTGAAATTTGATCGTTTTCCGTAATTGAAACAAGACAAACACGTCATTTTTGAGAATTGTTCAAACGGCTTATCGTTCATGAGATAAGATCAGTTCCAAAAATTAATTTTTTTGCCACAAAAACACAAAGACACGAAGAAGACAATAAATTAATGTCGTCATGCCCGACTGATTCTATCGGGCATCTATATTTATGGATTCCCCGCTCGACGAGTCGAGTCTTCGACCTAAAACGTGCGGTCTACGATCTCGTAGAGGAAATGACGGTTTATTTTTTTATCATTCGTTTAACGTAACTACTCAGCAATGAAATTTTATGGATTTTTGTATTGTCTACGACTCGTAGAGCGAATCTCTGATTCGCAGTGGCGAGACACTTGCCCGCTCAACGAGTCGAGTCTTCGACCGGTTTGCTTGGCGGGGAGTCTCGCC
>JANONI010000038.1:0-3423 GCA_031420755.1 Bacteroidota bacterium
GAATAGCAACCAATTGTTCTTGCGAGCAAGAGACAGTGCGTTCCGTGGAAACTACGAGTATTCGCGACAGCTGTGCTTGAGATTATTAGCGATCAATCCTGACTATCATGATGCGCGTTCGTTGATGGCACGAACATTGGCATGGGAACGGCGTTACAATGAAGCGAAGATACAGTTCAACGAAGTATTGCGCCGTACACCGAATTATTCCGACGCATATTTTGGATTAGCTCAGATAGAATATTGGAATGGAAACATAGAAGATGCGGTGAAACATATTTCACTTTCCGTACAATTGTTGCCGCGAAATATCGAAACTCGAATGTTTAAAGCTCAACTACAGTATGCTTTAGCGAATGATACTGATGCACTGAATGAATTGAACGAGATTCTAAAACAGAATCCTTGGTATACTGAAGCAAAAGAATTAAAAGAAAAAATCGTATCGGTGAAATAATGACAACTACAATTAAAAATATTTCCTTTGGAAAAATATTTTCCATGCTGTTCATCGTATTCTGTTTTCAATTACTTTATTCGCAAACGATGATCGACTCGTTGGATGCGGATGAACTTTTTAGCCGTGCTCGTTCGCTGGCATTTAACAGCCAGCGTGATTCCGCACGACAACTTCTGAAACTCGCATTGCAGGAGAGTCCGAATTATGTTGATATACGAATATTCTATGCTCGAACGTTTGCTTGGGATGGAATGCGCACCGAAGCTCGAGAAGAACTGAGAACAGTATTCACTCAAAAACCATTCAATGTTGAGGCTCTTCTTTTTGCAATTGATGTTGAACAGTGGGACGATAAACCGGCTGAAGCACTAACGATTTGCGTTACCGCACTGAGAAAATTCCCGAATAACGAAGAGTTCCTTATTCAAAAAGCAAAGATACTTCGCGACCTCAACCGTGAGAACGAAGCATTGATCACGTTAACGATCTTGGAAGATATTAATCCGTCAAATCCTGAAGTTCCAACGATACGAGAATCAATTAAATCGAATTTTATCATGCAGGGAATTAGTGTAAGCGAAACGTACGATTGGTACACTAAAGTTTTCGATCCCAATCATCTCGTCGCCCTTCAATATAATCGTTCAACATATTTTGGTTCTGTCATCGGGCGTTTAAATTATCGGAACACGCGAGGCAAGGATGGATTCCAAATAGAAGTTGATGCGTATCCACGAATCATCAGCGGCATCTATGCCTATGTCAGTTATGGTTTCGCGGGTTCGTCCTCATCATTGTTTTCAGAACATCGCGCCGGGTTAGAAGCGTTCTTTAAATTGCCCGAAAGTTTTGAAAGTTCATTCGGTGCCCGATATTTAAATTTTGGCAATGGAAGCGACATTACGATTTACACCGGATCATTTGGATATTATTATAAAGATTATTGGTTCTCCCTTCGACCGTTTATCACTCCAAGCAGTGTAAGTTTTTCTCGTTCGATCAATTTTACAACGCGGTGGTATTACGAGGGAACTGCCGAAGAGTATGCTTCACTGAAAGCAGGCGCAGGTTTTTCTCCCGACGAACGAAATTATTATCCAACCAATGAAAATGTCTATCTTCTTAAAGCGCGCTCTTTTGGAATTGGATGGCAGAAGCCGATCGGAATTTATTCATTGCTGAATGTCGGCGCAGATTATACCAGACAGGAATTGAGTTTTCGATTAGGTGAATATGTTGAAGTGTATTCTTTCTCCATCGGGTATCGGTATAAATTTTAATTAGTGAAGGAAGAAGTTAAGTCTATTGCAAGAACTTACCATACATCCCATCGGAATTATTCACACGCCCTATCAGGAAAAATACCACGCGCCCCGTCAACCCGGAGTTGATGCGGGGCATGCTTCGCATAAAAAAAATATCATCGGTACGATAGAACTTTTTCCTGATAAAAATTTTGATCAAGCGTTGGAATATCTTATTGGTTTCGAACGAGTGTGGATCATTTCATGGTTTCACAAAAATTTTGATTGGAAACCAAAAGTATTGCCGCCGCGAAGTGGAAGAACGAAGCGCGGTGTTTTCGCAACTCGTTCACCTCATCGTCCAAACCCCATCGGACTTTCGTTATGTAAATTGATTGATGTAAAGGGAAGAATCATTCGCGTTGAAAATCCCGATCTGCTTGATGGAACGCCGATTCTTGATATCAAACCATATATTCCGTATGCCGAAGCATTTCCCGATTCTAAAATTGGATGGCTGGGTGAGATTGAGAATGCAGAGGAAGCACCATATAATGTTGAAGTCTCCGACCTTGTAAAGGAACAAGCAGGATGGCTCCAAAAAGAATATGATATTCATCTGATAGAACGCGCAATCGATATTCTTTCGTTCGATCCGTTTCCGCATTCGTATCGAAGAATTATGAACGATGAGAACGGCGGATACGTTATGGCTATCAAATCGTGGCGCATACGATACACAATTACCGAAAAGAATGTTCTGATTCACTCAATTCAAAGTGGATATCCAAAGGAAGTTATTGCCTCCCTCGATGCGAAGCATGCTTCGCATCCAAAAAAAGATTCGCTGCACGATCAGGAAGCCCATATACAATTTCACAAACGCTGGATGAAAGATACAGCATGAACTATTTTCGATTTTCATTATTCTTTTTTCTGATCACCAGAACGGTTTCAGCACAATTCATCGAACGAATTCATTTTTTCCCGGAAACAAAGTATGTTTCGCCGTTTGCCGCCGATGGTCATGCGCACCGTGTGAATGTTGAGAATATTCTTTTTAAAAAAAATGTACGGGCAACAATGGGAGGGAACTTCCCGATATTGAATATTGATTTGTTTGGAACGACAACACAGGCATCTATCAGCGGTTCGATTCATTTCGAATTAAATCCGTATGGACAAGCGCACGTTATTTCCAATGACTACTATGTCGATTTTGTTACACTTAATGTTCCGTTAACAGAAGGATATTTTCTACAAGCAATTGCCGGACATACAAGTCATCACCTTAGCGATAATTGGTATGAACGATTGAAACTTACTTCGGCAATCCGATATTCGCGTGATTATATAAAATTATTTTTTATCCGAGAAACCGGTATGAACGATCAATTCTATATCGGTGCAGATTATGCTTATATCTTTACCGTTAATGGTCTGCGAATCAACAAGCGATGGACATTTCAAACAGGCGGGAAAATATCGTTAGCAGAATTATATACTAATATTATTTTTTATGCTGCCGCGGATTGCAAAGTGCGTCAGGAAGCAGAATTTACCGCAACGAATACAATACAATTGGGAATTGCAACGCCAATGCAACATGGAAAAATGCTTCGTGTGTCGTATCAATTCAGAACCGGGTTGGATGAACGCGGACAATTTTTTCCACAGCATAGAATTATAAATACGGTAGGATTTGCTATCGAACTATAG
>JANONI010000039.1:0-1656 GCA_031420755.1 Bacteroidota bacterium
AAAAAAGTATATGTAGGACAAGCAAGTAATATCAGAGAACGAATAGTAAATCAACACGATAAGGATGATAAGAGCCTCAAAGATTGGCAACAAGTTGTTTTATTAACTGATGGAAGACCATCTATGTTTTCAGATATGTCAGATGAGTCTGTAAGACTCGAGTTAGAAAACTACACAAACAATCTTTTTACCGAATACGGTAATTATAAAACTTCAACCAAAGCAACACGAAAACCAGATATAAGTTTCACGCAATCCCATTTTGCAGAAAAATACAAAAAGGAATTAGCTTTCGTTTTATTCAATTTTGGATTAATCAAACAACTGCCAATAGTACTTGATGAATATGAAAATGTGTTGAAGTTAGACACTCTTGTGAAAAAATTAAGAAGAAAATTCAAAAATATTGTGTTAACTAAAAACAAAAGGGGCATCCAACACATTGATGGAAAAATTGTTGAATTACGTCCCACGATGCTTCGAAGCGACAAAGGAAGCAAGAAAAAACAAGGCTGGCAAATTACAGCAAGAGGTAGTTTCAAAAAATTAGTAGATAGTAAAAAAGACGGTTACTTTGTTTATGCAAGAGGCAAAGGATTAGTCTTTAGCTTCAAAGAATTAAATGAAATTATTGGAGATAGAATAAAATTCGATACAACTGATCTATATTTCAAATTTAGACCTGACGATAAAGTCTTCCTACATCTTGCCGGTGCTGAAGACATTATAGATGTGACCAGTTTTACTTTACCTGAAATTGTGGAGACAGAATAATGTCCATTTATGAATCACTCCTTGCAACATCAAAATCAAAAGGTGCGGGATATTTTGTCCTGATTGATCCGGATAAGATCGCATCCGATAAACTGCCCTCATTTATCGAACAGGCAACCGAAGCTGGTGTTGATGCATTTCTAATCGGCGGAAGTTTGATTGTAGATGATTCATTTGAACGGTGCATTAAGACGATAAAGCAGCATACAAAAATTCCTGCAGTGATCTTTCCGGGGGGCGTGATGCAGATTTCTCCTTCTGCCGATGCAATTCTATTTTTATCGATCATCAGCGGAAGAAATCCACAGCATCTTATCGGAGATCAGGTGCTTGCCGCGCCGATTGTAAAAAGAATCGGTCTTGAAGCGATCTCCACCGCGTATATGCTAATCGAATCCGGACGAACAACATCGGCAGAATTCATGAGCAACACGCAGCCTCTTCCCCGCCACAAGCCGGATATTGCTGTTGCACACGCAATGGCTGCTGAAATATTGGGCTTCAAAATGATCTATCTTGAGGCGGGCAGCGGCGCAGAAGAATCCGTTCCTGAAGAAATGATCGGTGCGATTGCAAAACATTGTTCTGTTCCGCTTATCGTCGGCGGCGGTTTACGAACTCCGGACGATGCGCGAAAGAAAGTTCGTGCGGGCGCAAACTTTATCGTTACGGGAACTGTTCTTGAAAACAACGGCAGCGCAAACTTGATAAAAGAATTTGCGTCTGCAATTCATAGTAAATAAAAATCAGCCACAAAAACACCAAAACACTAAATAAATCTTTGTGTCTTAGTGCCTCTGTGGTAAAGAAAGTAATTACAATGGGACATTTACCACTTACGCTCGTCTATCGTCAATCGTTCATTCAAGATTCGTTGAAAGC
>JANONI010000040.1:0-4238 GCA_031420755.1 Bacteroidota bacterium
ATTGGAGGAAGATCGAAAGAAGGAAGAGCTTCGTGCGAAACAGGAAGTGTTGACCATTGAACAAAAACGCCAACAACAAAAAGATCAGGAAGCCAAGTTACATAAAAAGATGTATGGAGAATTCTTGCAAACTTCTCCGCCGGAAAAAGTTGTTTCGTTGCGTAACGGTGAAATTTCGAATAGAGAAAATTCAATACTGCTCAGAGCAGGTATAGCTCCGTTGCGATTTAACGGCGGATTTTATGCGCGACGAGTTTGGGTGTTTGAACTTTCAGGAAATGCAACCACGCGAAATGGAAAATTGAATCTTACGTTTGAATTTCAATTTTGAAAGCCGTCCATTATTTTTTATATTCAATACGTAAAAGCATTCGTAGCTCAATTGGCAGAGCAGGACACTCTTAATGTCAAGGTTGAAGGTTCGATTCCTTCCGAGTGCACAAAAATGAAAAACAAAAAAGTCTGAGTATTAAAACTCGGACTTTTTTATTTAGCGATGCTCATTCTGCAAAGCGTACCCATACCACAATTAGCAACGAGCTTCTTGTCGTTTCATTCCACCTGAAATACCGCTGCGGGCTTGATACAAAGAATGCGATCTTCTGCGGAGCTTCCATCCCTTCCGATAAAGACTCCGCAGGGGAGTACGTTTACAACGAGAACAGCAAAAAAAAATTGATTCCAGAAGGAGTTTAACAAAGATTACCGGAGTAATCTTTAGGATGAAATGCTTGAAGGAAAACATACTAAGGAGTTCCTTTTTATTTAATAAATTTTCTTCGTATAGTACATCCGAATAAAGAAACTACCATTCACAGTTTATTATGATAATCTACTATGAAAAAATTCTCATATTCTGTTATTCTTCAACAAAATGGCGGTCAAACAAAAACCGAATGGGACTTGTTTGAAGCGTATCGATCGTTTGTGATCAACGAAATTCAAACGGCTCTTGTTGAATTCGAAAAAATAAAATCAGATGCGATCCAAAAAAATGGGACAATTCTTCGCGGCGGATTGTCCCATTTTCTTTCAACGCCATTCAAATCCGATAAAGATGAAATCATTCTTCTTATTCGCGACAGTATTGAAAATACAGTTCAACAATTAGAAGCATCATCGATTCTTTCGTCGGTAGAACATTCAATGTGGAAAATCATTGAACCTCAAAATGTTCCGCTTCACCGTCAATTAGTTGGTGTTGTTAAACGGTTGCTTAAAAACGGACGCACGACCTTAGTTGATGCCGGCTGCCAATTTGGAAAAAATTCTGGAGAAACAATAATTTCAAAATTTTCTTTTGATGGTTTTGCCACAGCACAATCCTTAAAGACTATCATAGATCAATTTACATCGCACCAACCACTATGGGTGATTGGCGGCACGTTAGCAAACACAATTACAGCGATTGAAGTGATAGAAAAGCAGGAAAAATTTATTGTGCAAATGGATTTTGATTTACCGAATGATACGGTCATCGTTCAATTGAACGAACGGATACCGGTGTTGTTGGATCAATTTGGAATTAAGAACTTTGTTCTCACAAAACATTCACTTCATGGCGGAGTTGGAGGCGAATATCAAATTCAATTTGGAATGGATATTGAAAAGTATCCGCTTGGAACGGTAATAATGTCGTTGATTGGTGATAATGAAGAGTTGGAAGATGCCGTTACTGTTCATGGTTCATTGATTGTGCTTGAGCAGATGTAAATAAATTATTAACGTAATTACTGTGAACCGTGAAAGAAACTGCAGAACAAAAAAAGAACCGTGCTACAGCGATTCTTAAAATTCTTTTAAAAGAATATCCATCCAACCAGACGGCATTACACTACGGAAACCCATTTCAATTATTGGTTGCCGTTATTCTTTCCGCGCAATGTACGGATGTAAGAGTAAATATAGTAACACCACAGCTCTTTGCTCGCTTTTCAACACCACGTGATTTTGCCAATGCCGATGTAAAAGAATTGGAACAGTTGATTTACTCAACCGGATTCTACCACAACAAAGCAAAGAATATAATTAGTTGCGCACACTCGCTGCTGGAAAAACATAACGGAATTGTTCCCGACACAATGGAAGAACTTTTCCAACTCCCGGGAGTTGGCAGAAAAACAGCAAATGTTGTGCTTGGCGAAGCATTCGGAAAAATTGAAGGGGTTGTTGTTGATACCCACGTAACAAGACTTTCCAATCGGCTGCAATTTACAAATCATCTTGATGCGGTGAAGATCGAAAAAGATATTATGCCTTTGATCCCCAAAAAACAGTGGTATCATTTTTCACATACACTGATATTTCATGGAAGGAAAATCTGCTCTGCACGAAAACCAATGTGTGCTGATTGCAGAATAAATATTTATTGTCCTTCATCGACAGTATAAATACCGTACACTATGAATCGTGTCGAAGCTTATGCGTTAATGGTTGAATGGACTCAAAATGAGTCGTTGCGTAAACATATGGCATGCGTTGAAACTGCAATGCGCTCGTATGCTAAAAAATATGATCAGGATGAAGAATTGTGGGGAATAACCGGCTTACTTCATGATTTCGATTATGAAAAATTTCCCAATCCGCCCGATCATCCGATGAAAGGTTCGGAAATTTTAAAAGAACTGGAATACCCTGAAGATCTGCGAATTGCAATTCTTGGTCATGCAAGTTATACGAATACACCAAGGGAGTCGCTTCTTTCAAAAGTATTGTTTGCGTGTGATGAATTATGCGGATTTATTGTTGCGTGTTCATTGGTGAGACCGGATAAAAAAGTCGCATCGGTTGAAGTGAGTTCCGTAAAGAAAAAACTGAAAGATAAAGGATTCGCAAGGAATGTCAGTCGAGATGATATTATAAACGGTGCGGATGAATTAGGTGTAAACTTAGATGATCATATTCAATTTGTTATTGAAGCATTAAAAGCCAATGCTGATAAGTTAGGGCTATAACGTTGCAACTCTTTCCTTTGCTCTGCGTAAGAAATGAAGTTCTATTTTCCTTTAACTGTCGGAGATTCTCATGAAAAAATTTATTTTTTTTATTCTTGCAACAATGATGCTTGCATTTCCATTACTATCACAAGAGAAAGATGACGACAACAATACGACGAGATCATCTTCGTATTGGAATAGATCGAAGGTTGGCGGTGCTGGTGGTGTTACGCCAATTGTTGGGATGTTTGATAATAAAGAGATAGATAAACTTTTAGCTGGAGCAAACTTACCGATCCTTGGTACAGATCCAATCTATTTAATTGGCGGTGAAGGATATGGCTACATTATGTTTTTAAAAAATGTACGGATTGGTGGATTTGGCGCTTCGGGTAAAAAAACTGTTTCTGTTATTGAACCAGTTGCCGGCGGAACTTTGAGAAAAGAAGTAGAGTATAATGTTTCATACGGAGGATTCTTAATTGATTATGTTCAACCCATTGCGTATCGATTGGATATAGCTCTTGGAGCTTCAATTGGTGGTGGAGAAATAAATCTTACAATGCGTCGAGACGATAATGGGTTTAAAACTTGGGATACATTGTGGACGGAATTTGGAAATCCTTTAACAAGAGCAACTAGTTATACTCGTAAACTTAATGGAACATTTGTTGTAGTCAATCCGCATATCAACATTGAATATTCATTACTAACGTGGCTTCAAATACGAGTTGGTGCCGGCTATCCACTAATGTTCTCACCGGAATGGAAACTTGACGAGAAATATAATATTAATAACGTTCCTTCAAAGATTAAAGCAAACGGATATACGATAAACGCAGGAATTATGTTCGGGTTTTTTGGCTGGTAAGTTTTTTTTTATTATTCGATAAGGTAGCTACTCACCAAAAAAAATTAAGCCACAGAGAACACAGAGAAATATCTAAATATCTTTAATTTGAGATTCTTCGAATTCCATCAATCAGCATCTTTTGCCCAAAGGTAATAAGCAACGCTCGTTTTAATCCAGTCGCTTTTACGTATGATAAGACTTGAGCAAGAGCAACATCAGGTAATAGTACAACAGATTTTCATTCTACAATACCCTGTTGTTCTACAAGCAAATCCAAACGTTGTCCTGTGAGGATAGTGCCTTTGTCAATAACATTTACGGGAACTTGTCGTTCAATGAAAGTATTTCAACGTATACGTTCTATACAGATTGCTTCTTCCTAAATTGATTCCAACAAACCGCAGCCCAATATGTTATGAACTTCTATTGCGGCGGCGATAATTTTTCCC
>JANONI010000041.1:0-3813 GCA_031420755.1 Bacteroidota bacterium
GGTTTTACTTTGCGAATGAACACGGAAACAACTTAAATTTTTATGGATATAATCAAACGGATAATTTTTTGCCGCACGAAGAAAGAAATCATAATCCATAACCAAATGTAAATTTTCATCAAGATACCCGACACTTAAAAAAATATCTTTTCTCCAAAAAATACTGGGCTGACGAACAATGTCGGGATTTTTAATTAACGCAGAATAAGATAGTGTTTCACCCTTTATCGTAGATAAAATATTTTTGAGTTGATCTACATACGTAATATCACCATACAAAAAATTACTATGTTGATGTTCCTCAAAATATTTTACAATTGTGGAAAATACATCTTTTTCATAATAATCATCCGAATTTATCCAAGCAATAATATCTCCACTAGCCATGGCAAAACCTTTATTGATTGCGTGAGCTTGACCGTTATCTTTCTCGGAAATCCATTTGAGATGTGGATATTCTTTAAGAATACTTATTGTATCATCCGTTGATCCGCCATCAATAATAATATGCTCAAAATTATCGTAATTCTGTTGTAGCACAGATTCGATCGTATCTCTGATAAATTTCCCTTGATTGTACGATGGAGTGATAATACTGAAACGAAGTTTGGATTCCATTACAATGATTTTCGTATAAATATTGCATCCGCTTGCAGCACTTCTCCATTGGATGCACTATGTATTTGTTCAAAATTACCATTATAGATAAACTGCTTTTTCATCAAATAATTATAAATATCAGGAAACAATGGTTGATCTTTATACAATTCTTTAAAACTTGTTTCCACAATAACAACATCTACCAAATCCAAAATTTTATCAGCACCCTTTAAGACTTCCATCTCAAAACCTTGAACATCAATTTTTAGAAGGGTCTTCTTTGTTGGTTTAATTTCATCAAAAAAACTATCGAGCGTTCTCAACGAAATCTTTTGGAGTGTGCTATTTTTTGTGTACGGAAATGATGAGGTATGAAGTTCCGTCATTGGCAGCAGCGAAGAACTTGCAGAAAATTCATTGGCGTTGATCTCCATTTCTGTGTTCTCGGAACCGACAGCAAATTGGTAACACTGAAGCAACTGTATTTTTTTTGTAAGTCCTTGCAAACCAATAAATTGTTCCGGTAACGGCTCAAATGAATGAATCGTTGCGATTGGCAATATCTGATGAATCATCTCAGCAAACTGTCCTGTGTTTGCGCCAATATCAAGCACTGTTGCAATATTTCGTTCTTGGAGCCATTTGTAGTCTCCCCGCTCGATCCGATACTTCAGTGTAATGTTTCGCGTGAGATGAATACCAAATAGTGATAAAAAATAATTTATAACTCTCGCCAAAGGTTTCATGAAGTTAAATAGATAATGTGTTTGTTGTTAAACTCTGTTTGAAAACATATTTCGTAAATCGTTTATTTTAAGATCACTCAAAATACCTAACCGTTGAAATGCAATAAATGTAACGCTGCCGTTAAGGACAAGCAGCAAACCGAGATGCGCAGCAGCTGGAACAGAAATAATCATCAGCAAACTATTCATCAACAATAGAAGTAATAATAAGAGCAGCAGGTTCTTTTTGTTTTCTATCGCAAAAATAAACGTAGAACCGAAATATTGTATATTATAATAAATACTGATTGCAAAAGTAACGATGACAGCAGCACTGTATGCAATAACTGCTCCCCAATATCCAAACGAGGGGACCAATAAAAAAAACAATATCGCGTTAACAACAACATTACAGAACTGCAAGAAAAGCGCCTTGTGAGGTTTATTTCTTATCATAAGAAAAAAATATGTCGGCATTACCACTAACGCAATGATATAAGAAATTATAATCAATGCAGTACTCCATGCCAGAAGATCATTGCTTACTCCGAGCCAAAAAAACAATACGTTATGAATACTAAAAAGAACCATCACAATCAGCGGTCCTGAAAAAATAAACAATGTCTGTTCAACTTTGGCAAGATATCGTTTTATCTGACCGCTGTCCTTCATACTTGCCAACATCGGTGCAATCGGGTATAACAAGCGTTCTCCAATACTCCAAATAAAACCTTTAAGACGAAGCGCAATTTCAAAAAATGCAACTTCGTGTAAACCAAGATATGCATTGATCATTATTTTTGTCAACGGTTCGTATAAAAGACCTAACATGCTGGTCGTGAAAACTTTATATCCGTATGAGATATGTTTTTTGATAACGCGCCGAAAATTAATAACTAATCCGGCAATCTCAAATCCACCCCATTGTTTTACTGTAATATACACTAGCAGAACAAACCAAAGAACTGTTGAAATAAAAATACTCTGTCCAATCAAACCTAATGTTGGATTCGTCAACAGTACAAGAAGCATTAACAAACGACTGACAAAATTATATACCGCCTGTAAAAGATTGGTGATGTAAATTTTTTGCAACGAATCTATGATTGCGGTTGGAATTTGCCCGATAATAAGAAAGACATTTGACCACAATGCGTACGTGAACAATTCTTTTACATTGCTGTTTATGTGTGATGCTTCTATTCGAAAAAGAGAAGACAGAATAGCATCGGTAAAATAATTTGCAATAACAGCGCTCGGAATAACAAAACAGCACATTACTAAAAGTGTAGCAACAATATCATAGTTTGATTCTCTTGTTTTTCCTTGTTCAGATAAATATTTTAATAGTGAAGTATTAAAACCAAAACTTGCTATCGCACCAATACCATTAATTACAAAAATCAGTGAAAATAGTCCGTATTGCTCAATTCCCAACAATCGTATAAAAATGGGAATCGTTATGAACATCAATACAGAGTTGATAAATACCTGAAGAACACCCGAAAAAGAATTAATGAACAATAATCTTTTCATTCGTGTATTACCAAAATATCCGCATATCTCTTACGATGATACTCTTTCAGGCAAATGATTTCACTGCTGTTACTCTCCTTTAAATTATACTTGCAAAGTTTTTTGGTATTTTTATCAATTTCAAAAACATCGTAACCATGCTTGTTGAAGAAGTTCAAATAAACTTCTAACGTAAAATTAAAACCCTCTTTGATATTTTTGTTGACTTCGCAAAAGAGTATGGGTGGTGAGTTAGAATTAAGAATTGTTGTCGCCCCTTGCAAAACCAAATAATCTGCTCCTTCGGTATCAATCTTTAGAATATCAACCTTGGTGATCCCTTGTTCAGTGCAAAAATCATCTAAGGTAATAACATCAATCACTTCTTTCTTAATCACCGGCTTCATCGGGACATTTCCAATTGAGTTATACGCATCATCTTCGCAGATATAGAAATCTATTTTCCCGGACTTGTTGCTTACGCCCTTAGGTATTATTGTAACATTATGCACATTGTTCAATACAAGATTTTTTTCTAAACGTTCTCTCGCCCATTCCGAAGGTTCAAATGCAAAAACATTTCCTGATGCAGCAACTTTTGTTGATGCCAACATTGAATATATTCCGATATTCGCACCAACATCAATAACGGTATCATTCATATGTATAAGTGAAAAAAATACATCGAGATGGGATTTCTCAAATTCACCCCTATACAATAAGAAATCAACATCTCGTCTGAGATCGAGCCAAAGACTAAAACCATACTTTGTTTTAAATTTTATATCGAATCCCCGAAGCAGCTTTGCTCGAAGATACCGTAGTTTGAACTTTATTTTTTTTAGTGTGATTTTTTTCATGTGATTAGTGACCACGTACCATCAACGCGTAGAACAATTTATTCCGTTTCATGATTACGTTTTAATTTTTCGTTGGCAAAAAAGGAACCAAGAGAAAAACCGAATAATATTAT